>CAYYQJ010000446.1:0-3423 GCA_964473775.1 uncultured Bacteroidales bacterium
ACTCTATGGCGTATCCCGGTCTAAAGATTTTTGCATTCTCAAAACCCTTCACTTTTCTAAGCGCATTCACCTGTACATCTTCAGGCAAGGAAGAAGAAAATCCATTTAGATAATATTCCACAGTTTGCCATCCTTCTGGTTCAACAAACAACTGATGCCGTATTTTATCAGAAAACCGAACAATTTTATCTTCAATACTAGGACAATATCGTGGACCTCGGCCTTGTATGGTTCCTTTAAAAAGTGGTGATTTGTCAAATCCTGTTCTTAAAATATCATGAACTACTTCGCTTGTATAGGCTAAATAACAACTCCTCTGTTTTTTTAAATATTTAGTTTTCGTAAAAGAAAATTTGCCAGGTATTTCATCACCTCGTTGCTCCTCCAATTTACTAAAATCAATAGTGCGACCATCAACTCTAACCGGTGTTCCTGTCTTCAATCTTAAACTCTCAAAACCTATATCCAGAAGAGATTTTGTCAAACCAAAGGATGCATTTTCTGACATCCTACCACCACTAAAATTTTTCTCGCCGATATGAATTAGTCCGTTTAAAAAAGTTCCGTTTGCTAATACAACGGCTTTTGAATAAATTTTCAAACCAAGACTTGTTTCTACCCCAACAACACTATTCTTTAAAAAAAGCAGATTGATTACACTATCCTGCCAAAAATCAACGCTAGCAATTCCCTCTAAAGCCATCCGCCATTTATCAGAAAACATCATTCTGTCGCATTGAGCTCTTGGACTCCACATTGCAGGTCCTTTCGATCGGTTTAGCATTCTGAACTGTATCATACTCTCATCTGCAATGATTCCGGTCATTCCTCCTAATGCATCAATTTCTCTTACAATCTGACCTTTTGCAACACCACCAATAGATGGATTACACGACATTTGAGCAATGAGGTTCATGTTCATTGTTATCAATAACACGGAAGAACCCAGATGAGCCGCAGCAGCTGCAGCTTCACAACCAGCATGACCTGCACCTACTACTATAATATCATATTCTTTAAAAATCATGGTTGTTTCACGTGGAACAATTCAATTCCACAAATATTAATTGATAATTGGGTCAAACGCTTCGATAACCAAATTTTTTAAAAAAACGGGCTTTTTTCCACGATGCCAAATATAAACCTTAAAAAGATCATTTATATCACGAACTTCCGGAGTTTGATAATCAAAGGTTATATGTTTCCATAACCCCTTATCATCCTTATTACATACCAAATCGCCAGCAAAATATTTATAACTTCCACTATTATGCTCAAAGGTCATAACTAAAGCTGGCCAGGAATCATTATATGTTTTTGGATACAAAACATCAATGCTTGCTCTTATCCAGGCATAATATTCTCCAGTAATATTCTTATATTTTATCGTCAATCCAGGTGAAAATACATAGGAGCTATCCATAATCAAACAATAATGCGTTGTATCCTGTTTATCAATCACATATCTATCTGAATTGTTCAAATCTCTAACATTAAAATCAAATTCTCCAATAGTTTTCTTTAAATATTTATCTGAATTACTAAATCTCTCAATTCCAGTGACTGAACGATCAACTAAAAGTAACTCTGTAGCATTATCAGGCACTTTTGTTTTTCCAAAAATAGAAAAATAATATTGCTTTGTCATTCCATCGTGTTTTAAAATGTCTTTATTAAACTGCCAAAATTGAAAAAGATTTAAAGCAATAAATAAAAATACAACCAAATATAAAAACATTCTAACCCCCAATTTTCTCTCACTCCATCTTACCAAGAGATAGCCCAAACCCAATGAAAACACAATGTATAAAGAAATAATAGCCCTCTGGCTATAGCAACCTCCAGCATACCACCAACAAGTCCAACTACTTATCAAATAAACACTAACAATTGTATATACCAGTACAGAATAAAAAATATTTCTATTTCTCTTATACAACTGAAAAAGTCCTAAAATGTAAAAAATTAACATGGGGGTATAAATAAACCACCCCTTTCTAAAGCTAAACAGAAAATTTCCTATATGCGGAGATAATAAATCGAGACCTTCTCCCGGATTAGGATAACTATAAAAAATATAAGTCCCAGCGTACTTTTTCCAGTAATAAAATTGAGGGAGTAATACAACAATAAAGCACAATAATCCCAAAAATACTTGGTACTTATATTTTATCACAAACCCGAGTTTCTCTTTAATGGTTGCTTTATCACTGACACCCCATAACAATGGTATAACAAAACAAACCCCTTCTGTAGGCCTTATTAAAGTTATTAAACCACCAACTAGGGAAATTAATGCTATCTGAATAACCTTCTTTTCCTCATGCCATTTAATAGTATACCAGACAAAAACAGCAAATAGTGTAAACAAAAAATTATGGGATAATAAATTACCAACGCTTGCCTGGTTAATATAATTAGTACCTAAAATTGTAACTATCAATACTGAAGCAGAAATATTATCACTAAAGTATTTTAGTAGAATTTTTCTAAAATAAATGAGTCCAATTAAAGAATACACCAACCCTCCAATAGCTAAACCATATTGATAAGGCAACGACAATCCATCCATGGGAAAGCCCATTAAACCCGCAATCCAATGAGAAATAAAAAAAAACGGTAAATACATTACTGCCATACCCACAGAGTATTTCATAACCCATTGTCCTGTAGGTCCAATATAGGCCTGATATAAAGTTCCGGTAGTTTGGTATTGAGTAATCAATTTATTCAGCCAATCCTGATAGGCTAACCCTAAATCATGATGAATAAATTTTGCAGGTAAATATAAATAATAACCAAATACATCCCACGACAATACATTAACTGGTGGGTAAATAAATCTTAGGGCTACTATAATCCCAAAAAGTACAATTATAACGAATAGCGAAATCTTTTTATCCGCCTTTAATATTCTTAACATTAGACTCTTTTACAAATTCTTCAAATATTGCAATATACTGGTTTTCTTTTTTTGTCATCAATTCTTTTTCTTCAAGTTTCTTATCCTTATATCCACACAAATGCAAAAAACCATGTATCATTACCCTTAGAATTTCCATAAAATAAGGTTGTGAATATATCTTTGAATTCTCCCTGACCCTTTCAGAACTAATGTAAATGTCACCCAACAACTCCATTTCAGTTGAATAATCAAATGTGATAATATCTGTAAGGGATTTATGCTTTAAGTATTTTGAATTAAGAGTTGATAAAAAATTATCATCACAAAAAATCAAATTTATCTCTCCTGAAAACTTAGGGTGCTTTTCTTGACTAATAAGGTAATTTAAACACTTTCGGACTTCTCTTCGGTTTTTAACTGGTAGAGTAACTAATTGTGCGAAAAAATTAATTTTAACAGTGGGCATGTACCTAGGAGTTTCTTTCCAGAATGATCTTTTTCAATTTGAAATACTCATC
>CAYYQJ010000447.1:0-3423 GCA_964473775.1 uncultured Bacteroidales bacterium
AGATAGCTTCAGGTGACTGGAGTTCAGACGTGTGCTCTTCCGATCTATAGCCGCTTTGCGGCCGGTTTCAGGAATTGAACCAGCACCCCATCCATCAGTGATAGTTGTCCCCAATTGTATTTTATTAACAATCGGACTTGTTTCAAGAGCCTGTTTGTCGGTGTTTGTTATTATAAAATCAACGCCTTTTATGCCCTGGTTGTACATAAAATTGACAGCGTTGCTGCCACCACCACCAACTCCGATAACCTTAATTATTGAAGATGAGTTTTTTGGAAGATCAAATTTTATAGTCATACTTATGCTAATTTAGAGTACTAAAATAATTTATTTTTAACTAGTGCCAAACGACCTGAAAAATAATTATTAACTATTTAGTGTTAATTTATTTTTTCAGGTAATTTATTTTATTTAATGTGCTTAGCAACAATAATAAACGCTGTTGATAATTGTTTATTAATTTACATCTTCATCAAAAAATTGTTTTCCTTTTTTAAATATGGAATCGAAAAAGGTGCCTTTTGTTTTCTTTGAATGATTTTGTATGGGTTCTTCTTTTGGTTTTTCAATGGGCTTATCAGGCTCAACAATAGGTGGAGGACATTTCTGAAGTCCTTTAATAACTAAGCCAACACCTGTTGCGTACATAGGTAATGCCATTTCGGCAGGAACATTTTCGGCTAAATGATGGTTAGGATAACCAATACGGGTATCCATTCCGGTCATAAATTCGGTTAACTGAACGATATTCTTCAATTGCGAACCCCCGCCTGTAAGTACAATGCCTGCAATTAATTTGCGTTCATAACCCGAGGCTTTGATTTCACTGTAAACATATTCAATGATTTCTTCCATACGGGCCTGAATTATACTGGCAAGATTTTTCAGACTTATTTCTTTAGCTGGTCTGCCTTGTAAGCCTGGAATAGAAACAAACTCATCGGATTTGCTTTCGCTTGCTAATGCAGAACCATACATCACTTTGAGTTTTTCTGCGTTTTTCTTAACTATGGTACAACCTTCTTTAATATCCTCGGTGATTATATCTCCACCTAAAGGAATTACTGCAGTATGACGAATGATATCGTCCTGGAAAATTGCAATATCTGTGGTGCCACCACCAATATCCACCAAAACAACACCTGCTTCTTTTTCTTCTTCACTAAGTACTGCATCAGCTGAGGCCAAGGGTTCCAATATCTGATCAACGATTTCGAGACCTGCTCTTTCAACACAACGGTTAATATTCCGAACGGCAGTTACCAAACCTGTTATAATATGAAAGTTTGCTTCAAGACATACGCCTGAAATACCGATTGGACGTTTAATTCCGGGTTCTTTGTCAACAATATACTCCTGTGGAATTACATGCACAATTTCTTCTCCGGGTTGCATCACCAAACGGTACATGTCGTCGATCAAGCGATTGATGTCATCCTGACTGATTTCTGTGTTGGTAGAATTTCTGATAATGCTGCCGCGATGTTGAATACTTTTAATATGCTGCCCGGCTATACCTACATTAATACATTTAATATTAACTCCGGATTTTGCCTCAGCCTGTTTAACAGCTGCTTTTATAGATTCGACCGTGTTGTCTATATTGATAACAACACCTCTTTTAACACCTATTGATTCGGCAGATCCATAACCGAGTATTTCAATTTTTCCATACTGATTTTGTCGACCCACGATTGCTGCGATTTTTGTAGTACCTATATCAAGACCTACAATAATTTCAGATGATTCCATATTTCACTTGTTTTTAATTATTATTTTCTTTGAACAAACTATTTGACCTTTAAACTTTATATTTATTGTATCGTATTTATCCCATGAACTCAGAAATTCAGGTTTTGTGGTAAATATCCTGAATTTTTGAAGTTTCTCGGGTATATTTTTTGCATCCCCGAGATTGATAATCTGATCTCCTACCAAAGGAATCATCAGAATATCTCCATTTCTTGAAATGAAAAGTTGCTGAATCTGAGCTTTCCAGAAAGGATCATGATTAATGTAATGTGCTGCGGCATATACTTTCACCAGATTTTTGTTTAACCTGACTGAATCGGTTTCAATTCTTGCAGAATCAATATCTAATTTCAGGGAATTCATATACAGGTCAGGAATATAACCATTTGCTACAATTACTCTGGCCGTCTTTCCTTCTACAATGGGCATTAAACACCCATCCTGACTGATATAATAACTTTGATTAAACATATTTTGAACTCTTACGATGGGAGTTCTTTGCATTATCTCGATTTTGATAGTTCCACTTAGTGTAGAATACACTTTTGATTTTAGTACGAATGGGTTTTCGTTTATAATATTTTCTATACTAGCTATATTTATCTTCCGCAATTCAGTTCCTATCAATGAATCTCCGGCACGTATGATATAATTCTTCACGTCCTGCTCGGAAATAAAAGTGGCATCTTTTGGTGCATCAACAGATATTTGAACCTCATGACATTTATTTTTACCGTAATATATTACTGCAAAACAAACCAAGCATAAAAATAATGCTATACTTAGACTCCAGATAATAATTTTCAAATATCTTTTCTTCATTGGATTATCTGGTTTTCAATATTTTTTCTATTGGTTCAACCAACTGGTCTATATCTCCTGCACCCATGGTTAACAGCACTTCAAGGTTCATATTTTGTTCCAACGCGTCTATAACTTCTTTTTTTGAGAGGAGCTTTTTATTGGATAATTTCATTTTGTCCAAAAGCATGGTTGAATTGACTCCAGGTATTGCTTTTTCACGGGCTGGATAAATTTCTAACAAGATGGCTTCATCGAGGCTGTCTAGAACGGAAGCAAATTCATCAGCAAAGTGGAGCGTTCTGGAAAATAAATGAGGTTGAAAAATCCCTGTAATTTTTTTTCCAGGATAAAGTTCACGTGCAGCAGAAATGCAAGCTTTCAGTTCTTCAGGGTGGTGTGCATAATCGTCAATATAAACCACATTATCATTGTTCACTCTAAAATCAAATCGGCGAATAACACCGAGATATGATTCGAGACCTGATTTAATTTGGTCTATTGTAAGCCCTTTCAGATAGCAAACTGCGGCAGCAGCAATAGCATTTTCGACGTTATGCTTACCGGGCATTTTTATGCTTACCGGAAATTCATTTCCCAGTAAATTAACAGTAAAATGGAATTTAGAGTTTATAATTTTAATATTTTTAGCGTAAAAATCAGAAGATTCATTCGCTGAATATTGATATTTTTTTATGCTGTTTGTATCAGGAGTTGGGATACCCTTTTTCGAAATAAGGAACCCTCCGTTTTTAATTTTCAGCATAAAGGATAAAAATGTTTTTTCCAGGTCTGCTTTATCAGAGTAAATATCGAGATGATCAGCATCCATAGCTGAAACAACTGCAATATCAGGATTTAATTGTAGAA
>CAYYQJ010000448.1:0-3417 GCA_964473775.1 uncultured Bacteroidales bacterium
CTACACGGCTCTGAACACTCTTTCCCTACACGACGCTCTTCCGATCTCCTGTCGTAATTGTTGGTCCAGCCGGGGAGGGTGCCTTTTACGGATAAATTAAGCTGGGGATTGCGGCCGCCCATGTTTAATAGGCGCAGCAAACCATGATTGATGTAGGGATTTTTATCGGGATTGAAGGTTTCGCCGGTTTGTTTTACCAGTTTGGCATCATTGCATCCATCTAAAAAGGCATCTTTCTTTTGTAAATTATACATGGCAACGGCATAAGGTACAGCATATTTCTGTTTGAGGCGGGCTATTTCGAAAGCACGTTCAAGCAGTACAAATTCGTCGGCATCGAGGCCATTGGAAAGGCCCAGTTGATAGGCACGTTCGGCTGTCATTCCCTGCAAAAACAATTCGTCTATCAAAGAATCGCCAAAACCGAGGCGAACTAACTCTTGCACGGCGCCAAAACCTCCTAAAATAGCATATTCAATTTCGGGTTGGTTGTAGTTTTTCTTCTCGCGGTAGATATTTTTTCGTTGCAGAGAATCGAATTCAACTCCTTTTAAAACAACATCAAAGCGTTGGTTGAGGAAATAGGTAAACTCGGCTCCCCCACCCCATTTTTCGCCAAAAACACCTATGGTCCACATGGGTGATTCTTGTATAAAACGGAACAAACGCATGCCGGCTTTGGTAAAATAGCTTGCATCTTCTTCGCCAAGGAATTGATATCCTTTTTTGGCATCAAACCATCCCTTGTTAAACTGACGGGCATCGGCGCCAAGCATCCTCATGCCGGTTCCGGAAGCAGTAAATAGTATGGCACCCAGTTCGCCTTTCTCGTACATTGAGGTACAGAGGCCAATAGCATGGTCTAACTGATCGATGGTGTTGCGATTCCAGACATTTCCACGCATGGGATTGTCGAAAATGATGCTTGCCACGCGGTCTTTTGAATTGGGATAGACAAAACGTAGGTCGTTGTAATAAATATCGAGTTGGCCGGTTTGGAAATTGCGTTGGCTGACAGGAGTTTGATAGATGCGTCCATAGCCCAACAGGTTTATCCATCCATTGGCTTTCATGGTATGCAGCAAACTGGGTTTTCCTTTTCGCGGACCTGTTAAACCATCAACATCATAGAGTTCTATCTTATCAGAATTTTCGGCGGAAGCCTTGCGGCAGAGATTGCGGAAGCCATCAATGCCAAAATGATTGAGAAAACCATCAATGATTTCGCAAACACCATATTTGAAGCGCAAACCAACTTTGGAAGCCACATTTACATCGGCGGGGGTGCAATAATTGTCTTGTATCAAATCTAAACCATAGAGCAAAATGGGCAATACATAGCGGCGGAAGGATTTTCCACCCATATCGTCGGCCTTTGCTACCTGAATTAATCCCTCGATGCTTTTGATGGAAAACCCGCGATGATCGATAGCATCTGCCTCATGTACCGACCAATAGTCTTTTGCAGAGATTTCTTTGATATCAACATAAGATTTGGAGGCGGGATCGTAGGCTTTCACCTTTTTTTCGCGGTTGGGTTTGCCTTCCCACTTAAAAAATCCTTCTTTATCGGCGGTGTAAATGCCTATGCGTCCGGATTTTTCAAGATCTTCTATCCATTGGGGATAATGACGTCCGTTTTGATTATACAAACTCCGCAGCCTGTCGGTTGGGGGCAGGGCTTTGCCTAAGTGATGGGCGCTTTCGGTGTAAGGCATGTGGCCTGTGCGATCTAAGACCTCGAAAGGATTGGCGGTGAGCATGGCAAAAACCTGTGGAAGTTCCACGAGGTCTTGTCCGCAGGTGATGTCCCAGGAAACGATGGCTCCCATGCCCTGAAAAATTGGGTCGGCAACATAACCATGATGGTCGTTGCGCAGGGCGATTACTTTTTTCTCGAGAATTTGCTCAGCAAAAGCAACTCCTGCAGTGAAAGTGGCTTCAGAGGCATATTTTCCCTTCATCACATCAAACAATCGGTTGGCATGAAAGGGGAAATAGCCGTGACCGGTAAGGAATTTGTCGCGCAGAATGTTATCGTTGAACAAGACGGCTAACTCTTCGGTGGTGTGGCTTGAGGTGTTGCTGAGCACCATGATGAGTTTGTCGTGATTGGCATATTTTTCGATATTACCAAATATCACTTTCTTTATTTCGAGTTTCTCGGTGGCTACTTCCCATATAATTTCGGAGTGATAAAGGGTTTCGAAATCTTTGGTATAAGTGACACGGCCTAAATAATTTGCCAGTTGTTCTTCGATGATGCGGCCACCGCTTAACATTGCGGAAAAATAGGCGGTTATATCGTTTTGTGCGCGCTTGAGGGATGCATCGGATACATCAATAAAGGTTACACCGTAGTTTGTTTTGTTCAGGAGGTCGATGCCGATGCCAATTCCCATTGTACCGGAGCCGATTAAAGCAACGTTGTTTACACTATTTAGTTTGGTGATTTCTTTTTGAAGAAGTTTGTTGCCATAAGAAAAACATGTTCCCATAATATTTATGATTTAAGATTTGTGATTGGATTGTTTGAACGCTGATGATGAAATTTGAACGCTGATGACGCTGATTTTTATGATTAAAATATGATTACTTTCTTTTGAATGCTGATGATGATGATGATTTTTGAACACTGATGACGCTGATTTATATGATAAAATATGATGATTACTTTTGAACGCTGATGATTATGATGATTTTAGAACGCTGATGACGCTGATTCTTATGATTAAGATATGATTTTCTTCTTTTCTTTAAAAGCATCTGTCGCTGATGACGCTGATTTTTATAATGAAGATATGATTTTCTTCTTTTCTTTAAAAGCATCGTACGCTGATGACGCTGATTTTTATGATGAAGATATGATTTTCTTTTTTATTCTTAAAAATCAATGCTATCTGTTTATTTCGAACTACATTTTTATTTAACTTTTATTCCCTTCTGTATTTTTTATTAATTGTTTTATTTCTTTTTCATTTACTGGTTTGAAACTACCTTTCGCTTTACTTTTGGATTTTTGCCGAAGTTGAGCAATAATCCCACTTCCATTTCTGTGGCTTTAAGATAGTTTATCAATTGATACTCGTGTTCAAGACATAATTCGGCTGCAGCTTTTACTTCTACGATGACATTTTTCTCAACAAGGATATCGGCATAATAATCACCCACTATTTCATTTTCGTAATACACCGCTATTTTATAATTTGTGTCGCATTGAATTCTCATCTTTCTCAATTCCAAAACAAGAGCATTTACATAAACCCGTTCAAGGAAACCATAACCGAGGGTATTATAAACTTTATAGAAAGCAGCGATGATTTCATCTGTTAAATCCGAATGTTTATAATTATCAAACTCCATATTATTTTCTAGATCGGAAGAGCACACGTCTGAACTCCAGTCACCTGAAGCTAT
>CAYYQJ010000449.1:0-3406 GCA_964473775.1 uncultured Bacteroidales bacterium
GAAATAATGAGCCACGATAAAAACATATTAAGCGAAATAGCTGGAGTATTTACCAGCAATCTTGCCACTTTGATTTTTGGATTTGGCACTGGCATTATCCTTTCAAGGGTTTTGGGACCAGAGCTAAAAGGTGTTTACACATCATTGCTGGTTATTCCTGGTATCATTGGCAGCATAGCGGCTTTCGGAACCCGACAATCGTCCATTTATCATATTGGTAAAAAAATATTTTCCAATCAGCAAGTGATTTCTGCTCTGTTTTTTCTGTTTCTCATGAGCAGCAGCATAGGTATCATATTATTTCTGAGCTACCATTTTTTCACTCCCGACGATAATTTCACCTGGATAATAATACTTCTTGCTATGTTTTATCTTCCGATAAAACTGTTAATCACTTATTCAGGAAGCATTTATTTAGCCAATGTTGAATTCAAAAAAGCCAACAGACTGAAATGGCTCACTGCCCTGCTGACGCTCACAGGTGTATTTATCAGTGTTTTTGTATTTCGCATGTCGATCGTTGGTGCACTTATAGCTTTGATATCTGCATCGATAATCGTATTGCTTATTGCCATAATCCACATTGCCAGACAATACGGAATAAAAATTCATTTTAATAAAAAAGTGATAACTTCCATTTTTCAGATGGGTATTGTTTATGCAATGGCTTTGTTTATCATTCAATTAAATTATAGAATAGATATACTGATTCTTAAATTTCTATCCAATAATAAAGAGATAGGTTTTTATTCATTGGGAGTTTCCATATCCGAACAGTTATTGCAAATACCTATGGCTATTGGTATTGTGGTGATAAGTCGCAGTGCCAATCAAAGCAATATTCCTGAATTGGTTAAGGATGTGGGTAGAATGTTGCGTTTGGGGTTATTAATTGTTACTGGTGCATCTCTGGTTTTATTTTTTATAGTTCCCTTTGCTGTGCCACTTATTTATGGGCCTGCTTTCAGTAAAAGTATCATGGTGGTGCAACAAATACTTCCCGGTATTATCTTTTTTGTTATAATCCGCGTTCTTTGCAGCAGTCTTGCAGGATTAGGTAAACCCTGGATAATATTAATTATTTTTGTACCCGCTCTTTTGCTTAACGTGGTTCTTAATTTCTTATGGATACCCACCTATGGTTGCATAGGTGCTGCATGGGCAACCAATGTAAGCTATATATCAGGGGCTTTAGTTTTGCTTATTGCTTATGCACGAATCACAAAAACATCTCTTTTAACTTTGATACTGTATCAAAAAGATGATTTCAGAATCATCAGAAATATCAGAGAAATCAGGAAAAGAAAAAAACAATTGAAAGAAACTTATGATGAAACCAATACAACAGATGAGTAAAGAAACCAAACGATTGCCATTTTTTTTCATTGTGGGTCGAGCCCGCTCAGGAACTACCCTATTGCGATGCCTGTTGGATGCTCATCCTGAAATAAACATACCTTTGGAATGCGCTTTTGTTTTTCACATGGAACCGAAATACGGAAAAATTACCGAATGGAACGAACAACAACTGATTTCGTTTTATCATGATTTGGTTAAATATCCTAAATTCCACTTCTGGTCTGTTGATAAAGAAAAATTAAAAGCTGATTTGTTAAATTGTAAAGGCAACAACACCTATAGCGATATCTGTGAAGTAGTTTATTTGAATTTTAATTCAGTTTTTCCAAAGACAGATATTAAGCTTATTGGAGATAAAAATCCATCCTATTCCTATCACATCAAAAAGCTGATGCAGTTGTTTCCGGAAGCCCGTTTTATCCACATTACCCGCGATTACCGGAATAATATTATATCAATTATCAATGCCCGTTTCGAAACAGAAATTTATTCTTCATTGGCTTATAGATGGAAGTATAACAACCTTCAGATTAATAAACAAAAAAATAAACATCCCGAAAGATTTTACACCCTGAGATACGAGAATTTGGTGAGTCAGCCACAGTTTTTCATGAAAGAGATTTGCCATTTTCTGGATTTAGAATTTGTGGATGAAATGATGAACTACCGTTCTAAGTTGGATGAAATGCTTACCATTTATCCTGCAGAACTTATTAAACTTCATCATAAAAGCCTCTTAAAACCTATCAATACAGATAATATTGACGATTGGAAACACAAACTTACACCACGTAAAATAAAAATTTGCGACACAGTGATTGGCTCTTTTGCCGAAAAAAGCGGTTACGAACGAATGTATAAAAAGAGAAACTTATGGCTCTACATATTTTGCCTGCCAGGTATCTTTTATGGTCGTTTGCTTTATGTTTTTATGAACATTGTAAATAATCTGCCCCTAAGCCTGCAATTGAAAATAGTACACATGCTTGCCAGAATATTTAATCATGATTGGAAGAGATTTGGAAAGACAGAATAGTTTGAAGTGCGTAGTTAAAAGTTATAGATGATTTGCAACCATGTTTTAAATGACTATCAATTATTGCCTGATGATTTCCACCAAATCCTTATAAACATCATAAGAAACCTCGTTAATGATGTTTTCGACGGCAATTCTGGTTCCGTTTGTTTCATCAACAGGTTCAAAAATGATATTGATTTTATCATTTCCTGATACCTGACTTACCATGCGTCGAAGTTTGTCGGATTTCTTTATAAAGCTATCTTTATCAAGCATCATACGCATCATTTCGGTTTCTTCTTTATCATTGATTTCAAAATAACCGAAAGCCTTATTGTATTCAATTGCACGATGATTATCTCTGCGAACAGTGATGAACGTTTTGTTCCACCCTAGAACCAGATACGCAAGCTCTAATGCAAGAAATGAAACCATAAGCGGCACCATTGAATTGATATAACGTTGGTCCCAGATAAAAAGTCCACCTTCAGATGATTTTTCAATCCAGTCAATATTTTTATCGTTGAGCAACCCGATTTTATCTCCTTTGTATTCTATGATGTAATAAAAGTTTTCAGCATTATTGATTGATTTGAACCATTTCAACTGCATTTCTGGAGTGATAAATTCCTGAAAATTCATGTACCTGCGAACTTCATCAGAATTGCGCCGGTTTCTAACCAATTCCAGGTCTTCTTCGGTCAGCCGAATCAGCTTAATTCCATATTTGCTGATAATCATAAGAGCTTCTTCTTTATGGCGTAAGGAGGTTTTTTATTTTGAACCATATAAATCCGGATCAGATACTCCCCTATGATTCCCAAACATAATATGATGATACCCATTGAAAACAATACGGTTACAATAATTGATGTATAACCATGAGGGGCAACATGCAATACTACTTTTTTATAGATAAAAAATAAGCCCAGTAAAAACGAAAAAAAGGCTGCAATAAATCCGCCATAAGTCATCATTTTTAAAGAGATCGGAAGAGCGTCGTGTAGGGAAAGAGTGTTCAGAGCCGTG
>CAYYQJ010000450.1:0-3391 GCA_964473775.1 uncultured Bacteroidales bacterium
TAAAGTTGGATTTTCGGTGGTGATGGAATGTTACTAAAGTAATAAAGTTTTTTTTGTTGGACCAAAAACAATGACAAACAAAGTCCAAAAAAAATGTTCAATAATCAACGCTCAATGCTCAATTTTCAAGGGTTGGCCAAATAGCCTGTGTGCTGACCGGGTGACTCAAAGTCACCCGGTCAGTTTTTTTAAAGCCAGAGTTTTCAGAGGGTTTTAGCAACTTTATTACTTTAGTAAAAAACCTGATTATGTTAGGCTTTAACTTTATTACTTTATCTGGCTTGAATAAAGTAATAAAGTTGGATTTTCGGTGGTGATGGAATGTTACTAAAGTAATAAAGTTTTTTTTAGTGAATAATGATAGTGAAATCGTAAATCTAAAATAATCGCGCAAAGCCGCAAAGAACGCAAAGAAAAAAAAACACTTAGCGCCTTAGCGTCTTTGCGCGAAACGCCAATAACCCGGTTCCTCGAGCGGTAAATATCGCGCAAAGCCGCAAAGAACGCAAAGAAAAAAAAATACTTAGCGCCTTAGCGTCATTGCGCGAAAACGCCAATAACCTGCTTCCTCGAGCGGTAAATATCGCGCAAAGCAGCAAAGAACGCAAAGAATTGATAACACTTAGCGCCTTAGCGTCTTTGCGCGAAAACGCCGATAACCTGCTTCCTCGAGCGGTAAATATCGCGCAAAGCCGCAAAGAACGTAAAGAAAAAAAAATACTTAGCGCCTTAGCGTCTTTGCGCGAAATAGGGGAGGCTAATCACCCAATTACCTCAATCAACACTATTCATTATTAATTATTAATCATTCCCCGCAGTAATGCTTTGTAAATTTCTGATATATCTCACTTGCTGAATGTTTACATTGTTTAAATTATGTATTAATTTTACTATAAATTTCGATAATAATGTAGTTTCTAATTTAAAAACCTGATTACCATGAAAAAAACTCTTAAAGGACTTTGTATTTTTTCTGTGCTTTGTGTGATAATTTTGCTCGCTGCCTGCGGAAATAGCAATCAAATTAAAGTAACCTTTGTAAATCAAACTTCGCTGCCTGTCAATATGTATGTTTCGGGCAATTTATGCACCAACGAAAATATGGTGGATGATATGGGCATGCGTATTGAAGAAATAAAACTGAACGGAAACAAAAGCTCCGAAGAATTTGAAGTAGCGGTAAACAATCAGGTGTTGGTGCGCAAATCGCTGGAATGGAAAAAAGAAGCCAAAGAAATTACGGTAGTATATAATGGCTCTGATTTGCTGGTGAGCAACTAAGTAGCGCAACTATGATGTGCTGATTTATCAGCCCAATATCAGATTGATTCAACAAGAGTTTAATCGCATAAAGGCGTAATGCAAATTGTTTGCTATATTTGTCATTCAATTTGCGCGTATGAAACCATTAATTCTGATAATTATTTTTCTGACAATAGGCTGTTTGATAGCCTGCGAAGCCAACAAACATGTGTTTGTTCAGGTGTACGACAAGGTATCGATGAAACCCCTGGATAGTGTTCATGTGGTGATAAAAGCCGGAAAAAATGGCGATTACACCAAGTCGGGCTCCGAAGGATACACTGATGCTGCTGGACGATTCGATACGCATTTTATGATAGGTTGCTCGTTTGGGTGCTATGATGTGTTTTTGGAATGTCATAAAAAGGGTTATAAATCTACCTCCAATTTTAATCCAAAAGACAGTAGTTTGGTTTATTTGGAGAGATAGGGGATTGTTTTTTGGTCATTGGTCATTTGTCATTGGTCATTGGTCATTTGTCATTGGTCATTTGGGATTTGAACCTTGCTTACACTTTTAAAAGAAATCTGTGAATCTGTGGCATTTTTATCGTTCTTCCTTTTCCAAGCCTTAAATTTTTGTACTTTTGTGCGATAAACCCATTCTTATGGAATTAAATTCTTTAACTGCAGTTTCGCCTGTTGATGGCCGGTATCATAAAGCAACAGAAGTGCTTTCTGATTATTTTTCGGAGTATGCTTTGATTAAAAAACGCGTATTTGTAGAAGTTGAGTATTTTATTGAGCTTTGCAAAATACTGCCTCCTTTGTGGGAAATTACCGCGGATGATGTGGACAAAATCCGTGTTATTTATACCGATTTTTCTATTAAGGATGCACAGCAGGTGAAAGATTTTGAAGCTACCACCAATCATGATGTGAAAGCCGTTGAGTATTTTATCAGGGATAGATTTGATATGTTGGGACTATCACATTTCAAAGAGTTTATTCATTTTGGATTGACCTCTCAGGACATCAACAATACGGCCATGCCTTTGTTGCTGAAGGAAGCGCATCAGCAGGCGTTGATGCCTGTGTTCACCATGATATCAGAGCATTTGCTGATGCTGTCCAATGAATGGAAAAACATTCCCATGCTGGCACGTACGCATGGACAAGCGGCTTCTCCTACGCGTTTGGGTAAGGAAATAAATGTGTTTGCATCGCGATTGGCTTCACAATTCAGGTATTTTGATGTGATTGATTTTGAAGGAAAATTTGGGGGTGCCACAGGAAACTTCAATGCACATTATGTAGCTTATCCTGATGTGGATTGGCATGGATTTGCTGATAAATTTCTGGTACGATTGGGTTTGAAGCGTCAGGCATGCACCACTCAGATAGAAAATTACGACAATCTGGCCGCCTATTTCGATACCTTAAAACGCATCAACACCATTCTGATCGACCTGTGCCGCGATGTGTGGACTTATGTTTCTATGGATTATTTTAAACAGAAAATAAAGAAAGATGAAGTGGGTTCGTCGGCCATGCCGCATAAAGTGAATCCCATAGATTTCGAAAATGCAGAAGGAAATCTGGGACTTGCTAACGCGATATTTACGCATTTGTCCGAAAAACTTCCGATATCACGCCTGCAGCGCGACCTTACCGATTCAACGGTTACACGCAACATAGGAGTTCCTGTAGCTCATACTTTGATTGCTTTGAAATCATTGCAACGCGGATTAAACAAACTCATCATCAACGAAGCCAAAATAGCCGCCGACCTGGAACAAAACTGGGCGGTAGTAGCCGAAGCCATTCAAACCATACTTCGTCGCGAAAACTATCCCGACCCCTATAATGCACTAAAAGCCCTCACCCGCATCAATCAATCCATCACCAAAGAAAGCATAAGAGAATTCTTAGAAAGCCTTGATGTGAATGATGAGGTGAAAGAAGAACTAAGAAACATCACACCGCAAAATTATGTGGGAAGATGAACAGGGAATAATTAATAATGAATAATTTATAATTAATAATGAATGGCTTGTTTCTTGTAAAACATTCCACTATCCCACCTTTACAAACTTGATAAACTTGATGAACTTGATGAACTTGATAAACTTGACAAACTTGACAAACT
>CAYYQJ010000451.1:0-3387 GCA_964473775.1 uncultured Bacteroidales bacterium
GAGATGATTTCGAATATACCCATGGCAGACCGCGACACCAAAGGCGATGTGTATGAATACCTGCTGAGCAAAATAGCTTCCGCCGGACAAAACGGACAATTCCGCACACCCCGCCACATCATACGCATGATGGTGGACATGGTGGAACCAACCGTGGAAGATATTATTTGCGACCCTGCCTGCGGCACCGCGGGTTTTTTAACCGGGGCAGGCGAATACATACGCGAGCATTACGAAAAAGAACTATACACCGACGCGGTGAAACAACACTTCCAAAACAAGATGTTTATAGGGATGGAGTTCGACCCTACCATGATTCGCATAGGGGGAATGAACCTCATGCTGCATGGCATTGAAAACCCTCAGTTGCTGGACGTAGATGCTTTGAGCGAAGCAAATACAGCATTTACCGCTCAGGCTACTTTAATTTGTGCCAATCCTCCTTTTAAAGGCAGCCTGGACCGTGAGGCAGTGGATAGTAAAATTTTGGCTGTGGTCGACAGCAAAAAAACCGAACTGCTGTTTCTGGCTTTGATGCTGAAAGGATTGAAGACTGGCGGACGCTGTGCAGTGATAGTGCCCGATGGGGTGTTGTTTGGCAGCAGCAAAGCACATTTGCAGATACGCAAAGAAATCATTGACAGACATAAACTGCAGGCGGTAATCTCCATGCCCAGTGGGGTGTTTAAACCCTATGCAGGCGTGAGCACGGCAGTGCTGCTGTTTACCAAAACCGAAAGCGGAGGTACCGACAAGGTGTGGTTTTATGATATGCAAGCCGATGGTCTGAGCCTGGACGACAAACGCCAACCCATTGAAGCCAATGATATACCCGATATTGTAAGTCGCTACCGTTCGTTAACCCAGTCCGAAACACCGGAAATGCAGCGCAGCCGAACCGACAAAAGTTTTTTGGTGGGTGTGAAAGAGATACAGGAAAACAAATATGACCTGAGCATCAACCGCTACAAAGAAGTGGTGTATGAAGAAAAAACTTACCAAAAGCCTGTGGATATTATCAGTGATATTGAGGCATTGGATAAAGAAAGAGCCACATTGCTGGAACAATTAAAAGGGATGCTGGCATGAAATGGGAAATAAAAAGACTTGGTGATTTTGTAAATATTAAAACTGGCAAGCTTGATGCCAATGCTTCAAGTTCTGATGGGGTTTATCCTTTTTTTACATGTTCTAAAGAACCTCTGAAAATAAGCAGTTACTCATATGATTGTGAATGTGTTTTAGTAGCTGGGAATGGAGATTTAAATGTTAAGTATTTTATTGGAAAATTTGATGCTTATCAAAGAACATACATTGTTGAAACCCTGAACTTGGAAATGCTAAATGTTCGCTATTTGTACTATTTTTTGGATACTTATTTGGTAACATTAAGAGAACAATCCATTGGTGGAGTAATAAAATATATTAAATTAGAAAATTTAAGTGATGCGAAAATCCCTCTTCCTCCTCTCCCCATTCAAAAGCGCATAGCAGAAATATTGGATGTAGCAGATGCCTTGAAACGCAAAGATCAGGAATTACTAAAAAAATATGATGAACTGGCAGAGGGGATATTTATTGAGATGTTTGGGGACCCTGTGAGGAATGAAAAGGGCTGGAAGAAATATATTTTTTCTGAAATTTTAGAAAAAATAGAAAGTGGCTGGAGTCCTGTTTGTTTAGATAGAAGTGCAGTTAATGATGAATGGGGCATTTTGAAATTAGGGGCTATTACAAGTTGTATTTATGATGACAAAGAAAATAAAGCATTGCCTCCTAATGAAAAACCAAAAGAAAATATTGAAGTTAAGGTTGGGGATATCCTATTTTCAAGAAAGAACACATATGATTTAGTAGCTGCTTGTGCTTTAGTCAAAAGTACCAGACCTTGTTTAATGATGTCTGATTTAATTTTTCGGTTACAATTAAAATCTTCATCAATAATTTCACCAATTTATTTGCATAGTTTATTAATATACCCAACTAAGAGATTAAAAATTCAATCACTGGCAAGTGGGGCTGCTGGTTCTATGCCAAACATTTCAAAAGAGAAGTTAATGGGAATAGAAATTGAGTTGCCTCCGATTGAATTACAGAATAAATATGCAACGCACATGCAACAGGTATCTATGATTCAAGAAAAAATAAAGAAATCAATTTATAATTCCGAAAATCTTTTCCAAACCCTTGTCCAAAAAGCCTTTAATGGAGAATTAGTGTCATAATAATGAAGACATCAGAAAACATTACAATTTATCAGAAGGCATGCTGGAAAAGCTACCAAAGCGATGTGGGAATTCTGGAGGGTTATTCTTATTTATATGGTAATCCTGTAAAGGTGCATGTACCCATGGATACAGCTTGTAATGGAATTATGATTATAGGGGCTTATCCAACTGCACATTTTAACACCATTGGTTCGGAGCGGGATGTCCCTGTGGGCGATCATTTATATCCTTTCAGCAGTGAAAAGTATTTTGATGGCTCTTCTGTTCGTGAAGTTGATTCGGGCAAGGAATTAGAAGATTTGTTTCTGGAACCATTGCAAATCCATCGTTCTCAAACCTGGATTACCGATTTGGTAAAAGTGTTTTTATTTAAAGAGGGTCATCAGGAAAAGTATGCCCGTTTAGGATTTAACGGGTCGTTGGTTGGCAGAAACCAATTTATGGAATTGGCGCATAATAGTAAGTCATTTATTGATCAGGAAATTGAAATCTGTAAACCCAAAGTAATATTGGGTTTAGGTGCAGAGGTTAACGCGGTGATGTTAAATAAGTCCATTACTGCTGCCACTGATATTATTGCTTTATGTCAAATGCAAAAGTATGTGGTTAAAGATAGGGAATATGCTTATTATGCTTGTCCTCACCCTGGAAAATTGATGCGTGAACAAGGTGAAGATCAAAAATGGAAGGGTATATTAAAACAGATTTTGGAAAAGGTTAGAGAATTAATTTAGGTGATGTAATTCTTATTTAAATCCAAGATAAAAGTATAAAATTCAAATATTGCACTATGAAGAGGCTAAATCAACTTTTTGATCATTCTTACAGATATGTAACTATCAAATGGCATAAGCCGGTTTTGTTACCTAAATGTAAAAAAGCAGAGTTTGAAATAGACCAGAAGAACATCTTCTTATATAAAATAATAGGGAAAAGAGGTGATACATGCAAGTTGTTTTATATTGGCAAGAGTGAGCGCCAAAACATTGAGGACAGACTTTATAATAATGACCATAGGTTGAAACAAGAAGTTATTAGAGAAAAAAATAAAAATTACGCACTTTATTGTTCACTTGGTGAATTTATAGAGATAGAGGATGATAGGAAGTCCTGAGATCGGAAGAGCACACGTCTGAACTCCAGTCACCTGAAGCTATCT
>CAYYQJ010000452.1:0-3386 GCA_964473775.1 uncultured Bacteroidales bacterium
TTCTGAAGCCGGCCGCAAAGCGGCTATGGCAACCATTGAGGAAATCAAAGAAAGGCTACAGGTGAATACTAAAATGGTTTTTATTACTGCCGGTATGGGTGGTGGAACAGGCACAGGGGCTGCTCCGGTTATCGCTCAGATAGCAAAAGAAATGGGCATTCTTACAGTGGGTATTGTAACCCTACCATTTTCTTTTGAAGGAAGAAAACGTCAGTTGCAGGCAGAACAAGGGCTGGAAGAACTCCGGAAATATGTCGATACTCTTTTAGTGATTTGTAACGATAAACTCCGTGAACTTCATGGAGATTTAAAATTATCTGAAGCTTTTCACCGCGCTGATAACATTCTTACCATTGCTGCCAAAGGTATTGCCGAAATCATTACAGTTACAGGTTATATCAACGTCGATTTTAACGATGTAAACACCGTGATGCGCAACAGTGGTGCTGCTATTATGGGTACAGGCGTTGCTGAAGGCGAAAACAGAGCCATGAAAGCCGTTGAAATGGCATTATCTTCACCATTATTAAATGATAATGATATTGTTGGTGCTCAAAACATACTCTTATATATTTCCTCAGGTAAAGAAGAAATTTCAATGGATGAGGTTTCAGAAATAACCGAATATATTCAGGATGCTGCAGGTTCAACTGCTGAAATTATCTGGGGCAATGGAAACGATGAATCTTTGGGCGACAAAATCAGTGTTACGCTGATTGCTACCGGATTCAATACTTCTATTCATGATAATAACACATTGTTCAATAAAGAAATCACAAAAACAGTGGTTTCGTTAGACAATAAACCCGAACCTCCACCTCCTGTTCAGGAAATTAAGCATGTTGAGGTAGAAGATGAAATCAAACTGATAAGAAAGAATCCTGAAGATTTTTCATCCTTATCCACTCATGCTTTTGAACCTGAACTTGAAAAACCATTTTTCACCAGTCAGAATGAATCCGAACCTGAAATAAAAATCGAACTGAATATTCCAAGAAACACCGAAGAATTCGTTGTGTTTACTAAAAAGGAAGAAAAACCCGAAGAACCCATTAAAAACGAATCGTCAAATTTATTTGAACAAATTGAACAAAATACTTCGCAAAAATCAATTCCAATTCAGGAAAGCCAATTGATTGACGAGAAAAATCTGGAACGTATCGCAAAGCTTAAAAATCTGAGTGTACAAATAAAAAACCAGGATGGTCTGAATCAAATTGAAAAGATTCCTGCCTATCAGCGTCGCAATGTAATTCTCGATGATGTGAAACCTTCTTCAGAATCAGAAATGTCGTCTCTATCTCCTGAAATTGATGCTAAAAATAATACTGTTGAATTTAAACCCAATACTTTTTTAAACGATAACGTTGATTAAATTATGAGCCTCGAACTTAAAATTAATGAAGAAATAAAGCAGGCAATGCTTGCCCGCGACAAACAACTTCTCGAAGCTTTACGTGCTGTGAAATCGGCATTGCTTTTAGCCAAATCTGAAAAAGGTGGCGATGGAGATGTGAACGAAGATGCTGAAATCAAAATCCTTCAAAAGCTGGTAAAACAACGTCGAGAAACGGCCGAAATTTATTCATCTCAAAACCGTAAAGATTTGGCAGATATTGAAACTTTTCAGGCAGATGTGATTCAAAAATATCTTCCTGAACAAATGAGCGACGAAGAACTCACCCGCATTGTTCAGGAAATTATTACCGAAACAGGCGCCACCTCCATAAAAGATATGGGCAAAGTGATGGGTCTCGCATCCAAAAAACTGGCAGGCAAAGCCGACAACAAAGCGGTTTCAGAAAAAGTAAAACAATTACTTGGTATCTGATAGCCTGTTTATAAAATCGAAAAACAACCTTACTCCTACCCCACTACCGCCTAATCCGCGGTAGTTATCTCTTTTTTCGTTAAACGAAGGCCCGGCAATATCCAGATGAATAAATGGATATTCGGTAAACCTTGCCAGAAACTTCCCTGCGGTAATCGCTCCACCCACGGGCCCACCAATATTCTTAATATCTGCTATTTCCGACTTAATCAACTCATCATATTCATCCCAAAACGGAAATTCCACCACCCTTTCAAACACACTATTGCCCGATTCCTGTATGGTTGTAAAGTATGCCTCGGCATCCCTGTTCATACCAACAATTCCGAATCCACCAATAGCTGCATGGGCTGCCCCCGTCAAAGTAGCAATAGTAATAATCACTTCAGGCTTGAATTTTCCGGCATAAATAATGCCATCGGCCAAAATCAACCTACCTTCCGCATCGCTGTTCAACACTTCTACTGTGGTGCCGTTTGCATAAGTAATGATATCTCCCGGCACAACCGAATTTCCCGAAGGCCGATTATCGGTAATGGGAACAATTCCCACAACAAATACAGACAATTTAGCTTTTACAATCGCATCCATCGCTGAAACCACAGCAGCCCCACCCGCCATATCGCATTTCATGGTTTCCATTCCCGCAGCAGTTTTTACATTAATACCGCCAGTATCAAACATCAATCCCTTTCCCACAAACACCACTGGGTTTTTATTCACCGCTTTTTCGGGTTTCCATTCTATGATGGCAAATGCAGGAGGATCGGTGCTGCCTTTGTTAACAGAAAGCAAGCCATTCATCTTAAGTGCTTCTATTTTTGCTTTATTCAACACTTCTACTTTGGCCCCGCTTCCTTTAAATATAGACATTATCTCTTCCGAAAACACCGTTGAATTCATATTGCAAACAGGTTCGTTTACAAAATCGCGGCACAAATAAACAGAATCTATCAACTGAACTGTTTCCAAAATGTCAGCTTCGTTAATGTTTTTAGAAACTACGTTGGCCTCTTTTAATTGATAGGTAACTGTATCGGTATCCGACTTAAACTTAATAAACTGATAAGCCGTCAAACTCAATCCTTCTATCATTGCTTTCAGTTCTTCCTTATTTAATTTATTCGAAATGATGCTAACCACTGCCGATTTATATTCTTCACACACCGAAAGCAGTTTGTTGCCGGTTTTACGTAGATCTTCCAAAACAGCAAACCCAGTTTTCTTTTCGGTGCTCACCTTGTAAAACAATAGTTGGAAGCTATATCTGTTTATAACAATCATCCCCGGTTTTTTATCTTCAAGTTTCTTTTTAATAAACAAAACCTCATCTTCAGAAATGAAGTCTTTGGCCGACTTCAACAAATCATTTTCAGTCTTTTCAATAAAAAACAAAGTGGTTTTCGATGCAATATTTGCAGATTTAGAGATATGCAGTTTCATAGTTTCATAATTTTTCTGACCATAAAAGTAACAATATTTACATTTTCAACCATAAAAAAAACTAATTTTGATTCCAATTAAAACTCAGAAGCAATAAGAAATGCCACAGATT
>CAYYQJ010000453.1:0-3385 GCA_964473775.1 uncultured Bacteroidales bacterium
TCAACTTATGTCCAAACAGGCCGTTAATAGTATGTTGATTTATCTTTTGAGATTCCTGAAGAATATGAAAAAATGAATAGGAGGCAATAAGATTGAAATTTAAAGGCAATTTTGCTGTAAAATTCTCAAAGGTATTAATGCGGGTATAATCAGAATAAATTTTACGGTCGAAAGCACTTGTGATTAAATTCAGGCGATAATCTCCTTTATGATCAAAACGAATTTCATCATTAAGAATCAACTGGTTTGTTCTGCTTTTATTGTTGTAAATGTCGTTATCCGAACGTTGGAAATAGGCGTGAGAAAAAGTTAAATAGTGTTTATCGTACTTAGAGAAACTTGTTTGCAGACTGCTTTTAAGTTCTTTTTGTTTTACATTCATTATTCGGCCTGTCATAATTTCCCTTTGAATCCAGCTTTCGTCATTATAACTAACCGAAATTGGAACATATTTGCTATTAAAATTAATAAAGCCACCATAGTTTTTACTACGGGTACGAATATCTGAAAGGTTCTCGCGGTTACTATAATTTTCATTAAAAGTAACATTACCGCCAAAAGTAATAATCTTTTTATTAAGGAAAAGAGCCCGTATATCCAGATTCTTCAAAGTGTTTACTTCCCCTGAATTCGGGATGATGATATATTTTTCCTGATGAGTTTCCGGGCTATATTCAGCAGCAACATCTAGTTGCATAAAATTGGGATTCCAGAAATAACAACCGGCTTTAAGCTTTAAACCACCGGATATCTTATAAGTATGCTGTTTGTCGAAAATATCATCTCTGCTTGTTGTTTGGTTTCTATATATACCATTTACGTACAATTCACCACTATGGCTGGTAAAACCAAAGAATTTTTCTTTTGATTTGCCTGCATTATTGTCGTCATATAAAGAACCCGTGATTGGATCATTGCCTGTAAAAGGATTTGGCTTATAATTCATTTGAGAATATGCCTCAATCGAAATAAAAAAAACAAGCGCTATGAAAATATATAATCTCATTGTTCTATTTCTTCTTTAATTAAATAAATATCGATCGTTTCCACCATGAGGATTATGGCAATCAGTACATGCGGTTTCGCCAATTTCTGCATGAACTTCATTTTTTAATACCATAATCGCTTCATGACAATGAAGACATATATCTTGTCCTTTGCGTACAAGCAATTTTGGCAACTCTGAAATATGAGGATTATGACATCCGGTGCAATAGCCGCTGGCTACCGGAGCATGAACAAAAGCAAACTTTTTATCAAAGTTTTCGTGACACCTAAAACAAAGCTCTGTTTGTGGCGTGTTTAACATACCTGTGGCAAACTGGTTATGACATAAAGTACAATTTCCCTCTTTATAAGGAGGATGTATGCTTTTGGTGGATAAGTCTGCATATTTTGCAACAATACTTTTGTTTGCTGTATCCTTTGTATTTTTTACAACAGTTGAACTATCCGAAAAATGCTGTGCAGGAACTCCATCGAAAAAAAATGACAATACCCTTTGATTGCTTTTTGGCGAGCAGCATGTAAACAAACTAACAAGCAATATTATAAAAACATAGATGAAGTATTTTTTTTCTCCTTTAAGCATTTCTTTGAACAAATATTTTTAGGGTTGGTTTTTTTTCTTTTTTTGTTGGTTTTCTTTGTGAACACCTGGTTTATAATCCGGGTTGGGTTCAATTGCACCATACACACTGATTTTATCAGGGCCATATTGGTTGGTCACCAAAAGGATATATTTCAGTTTATAAGCAGGGTCAACATACTTTTTGAAATACTCAAGATTATCATAATCAATAATGATTTTTGCAGGCAACCACATATATCCCGGACCGGTGTAAGTGCCTCCCATGGTCATCAATAATTTTCCTTCATTATTAAAAACCTGAGCATTTTCAAAGCTGGCATCAATTACGAAAATATTGCCTGATTTATCAACTGCAATTCCTTTGTTTCGGGCAAACTGACCGGGTTTGTTTCCATAATTTCCAATTGTTTGAAGATATTTTCCATTCAGGTCAAAAATCTTTACACTAAAGCCTCCCAAATCTGAAACATACACTTTATCGTTTTGCACACATAGGTTCACCGGAGAGTACAGATAATCTTCGTTTCCAGGGGCAGATTCCGGAAAAGTAAACAATAATTTCCCTATGGAATCATGATCATAAACATAGATTTTATTATCTAAAAGATTGGTGACCCATACTTTATTACCATAAACAAATACATCGGTTGGCTTAAATTTATCAGTAGCTCCGAAAGCGCTAACATATTGTCCTGTATTATCAAATACTACAATTTGCTTACGATCTCCATCAGCAACATATAAATAGTCCTTATCATCCACAAAACAATTCAAAGGACTCTTTAACTGTCCTTGACCTTTGGGATTGAAGGAACTGAAAGTCTTTTTTTCTAAACCAATGACCTCTATTCCGGCATTGCCATTATCACAAATAAAAATACGGTTTTTGTGGATGCTAATTCCGTAAGGTTTGTAGATAGGTGTTGGTTTATTGGCACCTAAAATAAATTTGGAAAATCCAGATTGCTTTATAACATCAGTGGAGGTACTGAATTTTGTAAGGTATTGGATTCTGGCTGTATCAGGAGGTTTGGGAAAAACAACCGTTTCCTGAGGAATTATATGTTTATTACACGAACTGATACCAATTGCGACTAGGCAAAAAACAAGGTAAAGTTTTAGACTTTTTTTCATTTTTCATTAAAATTTTTACAAATGTAATAAAAGAAAACATTAGTAATAGTTACACCAAAATTGAAGAATGAATTCGGGTTAAAAATTTGCTTCACAGTAATTGATTCAGTGAGTAATAATAAGTTTTATTGTTTTTTATTAAAAAAAAAGGGTGTTGAGCACCCTTTTTTTTCAGATTTCCTGTAATAATTATTATTTATTGTGACAGGTTAAACAAAGTTCGCTATTGTCATTTCCCATTCTCTGGAAATATCCCTGACTGTTGTCGTGAGGATTATGACAAGAAGCACACTGCATTTTACCACCAAATAACATTTTTGAAGAAATTGTACCGCCTAAAGCAGGAACGTTAGTTGTAATTGCATGCAATCCACCATCAGCTGCTACTAAAGCTGCATCATAAGTGAAAGAAATTGGATGATCATTTGATAAGTTGGTTCCAACCAATGATGTAGTACCAGGAAAAGCAACTCCAATAGTACCACTGGTTGCAGCCTGGTTGCCAATAAAACTGTTAACAGCTACTGTACCATCATGACAACTTAAACATAATTTAGAATTTCCATCAGGTCTGTTTCCTGGAGTAGCATTAAATGTTGAGGATACAGCACTGGTGTACATAGTGTAAGCGGCCTGTGATGTATCGTGACTCCATAATGG
>CAYYQJ010000454.1:0-3382 GCA_964473775.1 uncultured Bacteroidales bacterium
TACACGGCTCTGAACACTCTTTCCCTACACGACGCTCTTCCGATCTTGGAATGAGTCAAAGAGGTGGCGATGTGCAATCCAACCTGCGCATCTCCGACAGAGAAATTTATTCCGACCTGATTCCAGAAGGAAAAGCAGACCTCATCATTTCTGTTGAACCAATGGAATCTCTTCGTTATATTCCCTTGCTTTCTGCCGATGGATGGTTAATCACCAACAGCGAACCCTTTATCAATATTTCTAATTATCCCAAACTGGATAAAATTCATTCCGAAATCCGCTCATTTCCTCGTCATGTATTGATAGAAGCCGACAAAATGGCCAAAGAAATCAATGCCATGAAATCAGCCAACATGATTATTCTCGGTGCATCTTCTCCTTATGTGGGAATTGAATTCGAAAAACTGGAAAATGCCATCAAAGCCATTTTCAGAAACAAAGGCGAAGAAGTAATTCAAACCAACCTGAAAGCCCTGAATCTCGGCAGAAGCTTTGCTTTGCAGAATAGTAAGGGATAGTTGAAGACGGAAGTCCGAAGTCGGGAGACCGAAGATTGATGACGAAACAAAATAAAGAATCCAGAAGTATTAATCTTACTTCTGGATTCTCTTTTTATACAGGTCTTCCGACTTCCGTCTTCTGACTTCCGGCTTCTCTATTTCACCACAAACTTAATCGGAAGTACCATCTTCGACGACACAGCTTTCCCGTTTTGTTTTCCGGGGTTCCATTTATAATTCATCAGTTTAACCACCCTTATCGCTTCCTCATCACATCCGCCTCCTATCCCTCTTATTACTTTTACATTGGCAATTCTTCCATCAGGTTTCACGGTAAATTCTATATAAACGGTTCCACTAATTCCTGTTCCTTTCATTGTATCAGCAGGATAAACTATATTATCTAAAATAAATTTCTCCATGGCTGCCTGTCCGCCAATAAAGGTAGGCATTTCTTCAACAATGGTCATAGGAACTTTCTCTTCAACAACTCCTTCCTCTGTGTTAATTTCCAATTGTTCTGTAACTTCGTAATCTGCACTTACAGACGGGACAGATTTCATACAATTTACACTTGCTCCCATGGCCATTCCGGATCCTCCTACGGCATAATCGTTCACATTTTCGGGCAAGGGCAAAGCTTGTTTCACAGTTACCTGCTTTCCACCTTTGTTGCGCACCACCGAATCAATGGCAATAAACGAAGTGTAGTTGGTAAGCAAATTGTATTTCAACCCAAGTCCGGTTATTTCTTCAGTAAGTTTTGGATCATTACCAGCATTATTGAAATCGTCGAGCATGCGAATCTTTTGTCTGGCCCACAGATATTTTATCGCACGGTTTGATGTTTTTGCTTCAGCTTTGCTTACATCCAGTGTATATGAAAAATCCTCATTGCCACTCTTTCCCTTTATGGTTATGCTTCCACCCGGGCTTCCTTTCCATTTTCCGAAAAGTATCACAGGACGTTCGGCCAACACATCAGGCACATTGGCAGGTTCAATATTGTACACATCAAATCCGTTATAATCCACCTTAATATCTGTAAGCACAGGCGACGAAATATAAGAGCGAAACTTATCGGCCTTAGCATCGGCATCTTCTTGCTTGCTCACCACAAACGATTCGCCCATACCTGCATTGGCTATGCCTTCAATCAGAAAACGGTTGACCGACGAACCTATGCCAAACGCAAAGAAATTCGCTTTGTTCAGATTGTCTCTGATAAGCTGAAACGACTCTTTTTCAACATCCACATAACCATCGGTAGCAATCACAAAAGTGCGCGAAAAACCATGTTGCTTTTCTATCGACACCGCTTTTTTCAATGCAGTTATCAATTCGGTGCCGCCCGAACCTTGTTGTTCATCGATCATCTTTAAGGCCTTTTGTAGATTTTCGTCGGTGGCAAATACCGATTGAGGCATAAACATATTGGCGCAGCCTGCAAAAAGCAAAACATTGAATTTATCGCTGGGGCGAATGCCCTTAATCAGATTTTTCAGCAACTTTTTTGAAGTTTCTATAGGATAGCCATTCATTGAACCCGACACGTCCATAATAAAAACATATTCGCGTGGAGGAATCTGTTCTGCAGTTGGCTTGGGTGGAGGCTGTACCATGGCCAGAAAGAAATTTTCGCCATTGTTTTCGCCCTTATACAGCAGCAATCCCGATTCAATTTTATTGTCGGCCAGGCGATATTGTATAACCACATCGCGGTTGCCTTCAAAAGCCTGAGTATTTTTAAGTTTCAGATTGGCATTGGCCGGACTTTCGTAATTGATAGTCATTTCGTGCGACGGACAGCGCACATCCTTGATAGGCATGCCTGTAGAAAGATTGATACCTATATTAAATGTATAGGCAGGCTTTTCGCCTTCGTGGGTATAGGGGTTAGCAACCCATTTATCATTGGCCGATGCCGTGGCTTCCGACTTATTCGAATAGCGCGGACCCACCACCGTTGGATACACAAATTCATAAACCCCTTCCTGTGGAATCAGGAGTTCGGTATAGCACATTTCCAGGCTGATGGTGTCGCCGGGCATGATGTTGCCCACATTCATCTGAAACACATTGGGCCTTTGTTGTTCCAACAGAGAAGCACTTTTGCCTTCGCTTTTTGCCTTTTCGTAATCGGCACGGGCTTTTTGTTTTTCCTGAATCTTGGCGGTAATCAGGCGGTCGCCCACTTTCATTTTCATGCTATACACAGCCGCACGTGTGGATGCCGGAAAAATATAAATGGCTTCAATCACACTTTTTCCGCTGTTCACATACATTTGTTTAACTGTTACATCGGCAATCACTCCGGCAATATTTACATCGGCCGAAGTAGCTTTCAGTGGCAGTTGGTCGGTGGTATTGCCTTCGCTTTTCACAAAGAAATAAGGCGAAAGGGTTTTGTCGGGGTCATCCTCATTCTGTTTAATCAGCATAGCATTCTGATTCACCAGAACCTCTTTGGTTTTGGGTAGATTTTTTTGCTGAGAAATGATGGTCAACGGAATGATGATAAAAAGAATCAGCAAGCCTATGGTTGCCAAACTTTCACGAAATAAACGCGGTGTTTTCATAAATTTACGGTTAAAAATGGATATAAAGATTTATTGTTTATGGTGATTCGCAATTGATAGATGAATTTCTTCAAATTTTCCATAAAATTAATCCCATTTGTTGTAAAGATATTGAGCAAATCAGTTATAGGCAGGTGTGAATCAGTTAACGGTAGCCTGGGGAAAGTTAAAGGGGAAGGGAGGATTGGGGAAGGTGACTATATATTATACGGTAGGGATTATCCGGCACAGGATGGCATGGCTTGAAGTGACTTCAATTTGACGAATCCTAGAGGGAATAAAAAAAGACTGACAATTCGACAG
>CAYYQJ010000455.1:0-3380 GCA_964473775.1 uncultured Bacteroidales bacterium
TTCGAGTTACCAATTAGGAACTTCGAGTTACCAATCGGGAACTTCGAGTTACCAAGTGCTAACTCCGAGTTACCAAGTGCTAACTTCGAGTTACCAATCGGTAACTTCGAGTTACCAATTAGGAACTTTGAGTTACCAATCGGTAACTTCGAGTTATCAAGTGCTTGATGCGATCCACCACTTGGTTGATGCGAGTTACCTGTTTTTTGATGGGAGGGATGATTTTGAGTCATCAACAAGCAGTAGAAAAGAATAGAGATGGTAGGATGTTGAATTTTTTGCAATTAATAGAAAGTTTAATAGCAGAGAATGCAATGCTCAAAATAAATGATTAATTTTGTAAAAATAAACTATTGAGTAAATGACTTATTACGAAAGAATACGTGAACTAACAAGGAATGTCCCTACGACGTTAGTTGACTTTGGTTTACCAAGAGACCTTGCAAGGACACCTACGCAAGCATCCTCTAATTTTATCACCAATAAGGAACAGGGCGATTGGGCAGAAAATCTTATTACAAGGGCAATTAATGAAACTTCCAAAAATTTTATTGCAGTCAAATATGGGAAATCAGATGATTTAGTTGCAGGGGAAGAAGGATTTGATGAGTTTTATCAGGAGTTTCAGAATGAACTTGATAATATAGGTAAAAGACCAGACCTTTTAATTTTCAGGAGAACTGATTTTATTGATGGCTTAGGATATGATATTAGTCAAATTCCTCATCACAAAATTACCGAATACGTGAAAATGGCAGTTGCAGGCATCGAAGTTAGGTCAAGTGCTTTTTTGATTGACCGCTATGAAGAAGCAATGCAAATTAGAACCGAAAGATATTCTCAAATCGCATTACAAACACGAGATTTAATATTAAGAGAGTTTATAGACGAATTAGAACATCCGTCAAGACAAAGTTATATTGAAATTCTTAAAGCAATTACAAAAAACACTTTATCAGTAACTGATTTTAGAGTACCAAGTTGGAGTTCTACTGAAAGATTAGTTCAGTTAAAGTCTCATTTTAGAACATTAAAAGACTCTATTAAAGAAATTCAGAAAAGAGATTTTCTCTCAATCACACCAAAAGTAGAAGACATTAAAGTTGTTTATAAATGGATAGAAATGTTTAATGTGCCTCATTATTATTTCCAAGTATTCTTTGACAAGGTTTACGGAATTCCATTTGAACAAATTCTTTCAATAATATCAGACCCTGATAAGGAAGATACTATATTTTGTGTTGAATCGGACACGAAAAACCAAAACAAAACTACAATTAAAATCAATTCTAAAAGTGGTATTCCAATAGCTTATAAAATTGATGAACCTAAACACGAAAGTGTAAGAAAAGAAATGGGAAGAGGACGACTTCTATTTTATGTTACATTCAAAGGGGGAACTGCCTATTTAGATGTTAATAATCTTAGAAATATTCTCGGTATTCAAGAAACTGATTTTTAATGCAACTTTTAAATGAAATAATAAAAGATAATTCTATTGAACGTGACTACTCAAAATTCACTACAATAGAACACCGTAAAAAGTTTGCGCAATTTTTTACACCTTTTCCTATTGCTGATGTAATGGCTAAATGGTTGTTGGGTAATGAAAGTTTAAAAACTGTTTTAGAACCGGCTTTCGGGCTTGGTGTGTTTTCACGGGCTATCTTATCATACAATCAGAATGTAAAGATTAATGCCTTCGAAGTTGACCAAAAGATATTTGATAAAGCGCAATTACATTTCGGAGAGTATGAAAATATAAATCTTATTTTGCAGGACTATGTTTACAATGACTGGGAAAACAAATATGACGGAATAATTTGTAATCCGCCATATTTTAAATTCCATGATTATGACAATATGAAAATATTGAAAGAAATTGAGGCAAAACTCAATTTTAAATTGAATGGCTTTACAAATCTTTATACTATTTTTCTCCTCAAATCAATTTATCAGTTAAATGCAAATGGCAGGGCTGCATATATTATCCCTTCTGAATTTCTTAATTCTGATTATGGCAAATTAGTGAAGTCATACCTTGTTAAGAGTAAAACGTTACGTCATATTATTGTTGTTGATTTTGAAGAAAACGTATTTGATGATGCACTGACTACGGCTTCAATCATTCTTTGTGCCAACGACAATAAAACTGAAAAAGTACAATTCAGTAATGTGAATTCATTAAAGGACTTAAATAAAATTCAACAAATAATTGATGTTTATCCTTCATTTCTAGGTGATAATCAAATCGTACCATTTTCACAATTGAATCCTGAAATTAAATGGCGTGCTTATTACCAGGAGCAAAATTCAATACGATTCAAAAATCTCGTTCCTTTTAGTAATTTTGGAAAAGTAGTTCGCGGCATAGCTACAGGAGCAAATGACTATTTTACTTTCAATAAATCAAAAGCAAAGGAATTTTCAATTACTGTTAATTATTTACTTCCTTGTATTTGTAAAGCTATTGATGTAAAGCAATCATTTTTTACCCTTAATGATTTTGAAACATTAAAGAAAAATGATCGCCCTATTTTTCTTTTCAACGCAATTAATAATACTGATGAGAATGTAAAAGGTTATATTCTTAAAGGTGAAAATGAAGAAATTGACAAGAAGTATTTAACTGCATGTCGGACTCCGTGGTATTCATTGGAAAATAGACCGCCTGCCCCTATTTGGGTGAGTGTTTTTAATCGTAACGGATTGAAATTTATTCGTAATGAAGCCAATACTTCCAACCTCACAACATTTCATTGTATTTACCCTTCTCAAACAAATCTTTTTTCAACTATTGACATAGACCTATTGTTTGCTTATTTGTTGACAAATGTTGCGAGAAAAATATTTGAAGACAATAGCAGAGAATATGGAAACGGTCTTCAAAAGTTTGAACCTAACGATATAAACAAAGCACAAATGCTCGATTTGCAATTATTAGATAAACGTACAGAAGAAAGAATATTGGATTTGTATAAAGATTATAGAAACTCAGTTTTAAGTGGGAATGCTGAAGAAGGTTATATTAACCAAATTAATGAAATCTTTATTGAACACTATTCTTAACGTTACCATATCCAATCTTAATCCTATTCCTAATCCTTTTTCTCTTTCAACAAAGTTTCCATCTCAAACATGGTATCGCGCAGGCGGGCAGCTTCTATAAAATCGAGGGCTTTCACTGCCTTTTGCATCTGCGCTTTTATCTGGCTGATGGATTTTTGCAACTGAGGTTTGCTCATATACATAATCACGGGGTCGGCAGCAATAGAGGCGTTTTCTTTTTCTATATAAGCCTTGGCTTCTTTCGATTTGGTGTCCATAATCTGTGTCTGACCTAAAATAGCATCGGCCGATTTCACAATCTTGGTAGGGGT
>CAYYQJ010000456.1:0-3358 GCA_964473775.1 uncultured Bacteroidales bacterium
TTTTTCAAGATTAATTTAAGATTAATTTTCAGGAAATATTGTTGAATAAAAATTGTGATAACAAAAAAAAATTATCTTTGCCGCCCGAAATAAACGTCGGGATATTTTTTTATTAATCATACTGCATTCATTCTGCTAAACCAACTTTCAATAAATTATTAACTCTATGTCAATTACACTTGCACCAGAAGCCGGAAGAATATTGATTTCTGAGCCTTTTTTAGACGACTTTTATTTTAAGAGAGCTGTAGTTTTGTTGGCCGAACACAATAAAGATGGCTCGGTGGGTCTGGTTTTAAACAAAACCACCGATTTAAAACTCTCGGAAATTGTTGCTTCAACCGAACATAATATCCCCGAAGAGTTTGATAATTATGTTTTTATTGGCGGACCTGTGAAAACCGACAGTTTGTTTTTTTTATACACAAGAAATGATGTGCTTGAAGACAGTCTGAAAATAATCGAAGGCATTTATTGGGGCGGCAAAATAGCCGATTTGGCCGAACTGATGCAAAAACGAATCATTAAACCCAACGAAATCAGGTTTTTTGCAGGATATTCGGGTTGGGAGCCGCTGCAATTAAACATAGAATTGGAAGAACATTCGTGGGTGGTGGCTAATGCAAAAGCCGATTTTTTATTAAAAAATACTCCCGAAACTTTATGGAAAAAATCCGTACTAAATCTGGGCGGCGATTATACTGAATGGATTAGTTATCCCGTTGACCCGCATTTGAATTAACGCAAAACCTCGTAATAACCTGATAAAATCTGAAATAGGTTATTCCTTTGTGTATGTTTTTATAGAAATCCAGGGGTCGATGTAGTTCTCGTCATATTTTGATGGCATCAGATACAATTTACCTTTCTCTTTCATCACCTTAAAGTCCAATTCGTGTATCCAGCTTTTATTTTCGCCCCAAATTTTCGTGATAACAATTCCTGAAGTGGCATTAAAAGATTCGATATTGAAACCATAAAAAGAATAGTTATTCACCTTACAATCTGATGTATTAATATTATTCGCTTTAATAAAAGACGGTGCGATAAATACCAGCATATTCTTATGATTTGGTTCATTTTTATGGTCCATATAACCTAAAAACGTTGAAACAAATTTCTTTTCCTTATCCCCTTTTACAATTTTAGAAGTCGTGCACGAAATGCTAACAAGCGCAAAAAAAGCAACTAATACCAAGATTCTCTTCATGATTTTTTTTTGATAAAATTACATAGAAATTCGGAACTACAAGATAAATTTTGAAAGAGATGGATGAAGATGGCTGGAAGACCGAAGTCGGAAGTTAGAAGACAGAAGTACATGACAATGAATGAAAACAAATGATACCAGACAAATGACAATGAAAAACAATTAATGACAACAATTGACGCGCAGCTAATGACTATAAATGACAATGACTGACCCTTCATTAATCTCAAATCATAAATCCTAATCACTCTGATTTCTTTTCTTTATTTTTGCCCTGAAATAAATTTACATTGAATAGGCTTATCCGCACAATTTTACTCATGATTCTTACCTTAGGAATCACAAATCCGGGTTTTTCACAAAATCTAAAACAAACCATTCGAGGTATTGTTGTTGATAAAGATTCGCGCGCGCCCCTGCCCGGTGCCAATGTGGTTTTATTGAATACCAGCCCCATAATAGGCACTTCAACCGATGCTAATGGCAAGTTTCGTTTAGAGAATATCCCGGTAGGAAGGCAAAGTTTGAGTGTAACTTTTTTGGGTTATGAAGAATTTGTTTTAAAAAACTTCGAAGTCAGTTCGGCTCACGAAATGGTTTTAACCATTGAGTTGACTGAAAAAATATACACCAGCAAAGTGGTGGAAATAAAAGCCGAAAACAAGAAACAAAACACCGTAAACGAAATGTCGGTGATAAGTACGCGTCAGTTTTCGGTGGAAGAAACCAATAAATATGCCGGTGCCTGGGGCGATATTTCGCGAATGGCTGCCGGATTTGCAGGTGTTTCTATGCCTTCCGACGAACGAAATGATATTGTGGTGCGCGGAAATTCGCCTATGGGCATTTTGTGGCGTTTGGATGGAGTTGAAATTCCCAATCCCAATCATTTTGCGGAAGCAGGCAGTTCTGGTGGCGCGATAAGCATGATTAATAACAATCTTTTGGACAATTCCGATTTTTCGAGCGGAGCTTTTGCGCCTGAGTATGGAAACGCCACATCGGCAGTTTTTGATTTGAAGATGAGGAATGGCAATAATGAAAAACGTGAGTACCTTGCACAAATTGGAGCCAGCGGTGTTGAGTTTGGACTCGAGGGTCCGTTTAAAAAAGGCAAGCAGGCTTCTTATCTGGCCAATTATCGTTATTCAACGGTGGCCTTGCTTGGATTGGCAGGCATACATATTGTGGAATCTACGCCCGATTTCCAGGATTTATCTTTCAAATTAAATTTCCCTTTGAAGAAGGGATATATTTCATTTTTGGGTGTTGGCGGAATTAGTAAATCGGTGTATAATCCGCCTAAAGATTCAGGTAAATGGGATAATGCCAGCGACCGTTTGGGTGATATTTCAGGCTCAAAATCGGGCTTTGTATCCCTCACATGGTTTTATCCTTTGGGAAAAACGGCTTATCTGAAAACCATACTTTCCGCTTCGTATTTCAATCCTGATTATTCTGAAGATTCATTAGGCTCAGATTATAAAACCTACGACTTGTCGCGGCAATCATCCGTTCAGCAAACCAATATTTTTTCGGTTCTGTTTAATAAAAAGGTGAATACAAAACACATTTTCCGTACGGGAATAATTTTCAGAAACCAAAACACTACGGATAATTCTTATTATTACACTTACAATGGCGGGCAAACCAAACATACTTATCTTGATTTTAATGCAAGCACTTATTTGCTTCAAGCTTACTTCCAGTATAAGTATTATGTAAGCGAAGCATTCTCTATTTCACCGGGTTTTCATGCATTATACCTGAATCATAATGGCAGAATCAGTCTGGAGCCACGTCTGGCTTTTCGTTATGCAATCAATCCTTTGCATTCGCTGACGCTAGGTTTTGGATTGCATGGACAAACCCAGCCTTCGCAGATTTATTTTTCGGAAATCCTTGTTGATAGCATCAAAACCATGCCGAACAAGTCGCTTAATTTCACTAAAAGCTATCAGGCCGTATTAAGCTATGAATGGCTTTTTGCAGAAGACTGGCGAAGCCGATTGGAAATCTATTATCAATATCTTACAAAGATTCCTGTTTCATTGCAAAGCCCCACTTTATCGCTGGTGAATTACAGCAATGCGGATAACGCCTTCTCAAATCAGACTTTAATAAACAATGGTAAAGGAAACAACTACG
>CAYYQJ010000457.1:0-3350 GCA_964473775.1 uncultured Bacteroidales bacterium
ATAGCTTCAGGTGACTGGAGTTCAGACGTGTGCTCTTCCGATCTGAACATTTGTAACGTACATATATTAATGCGAATCAAGACTTTCCTTATCAGAAAAACACCTTTTACCAAAAGTTTTAAGCTATATGTTATTGAATATGAATAATCTGATAAGAGTTTTGCACTTTCCCTTAAGAGGTTTAGGCTTTTCCTTAAGAGGTTTAGACCTTTTGCAAAGAGTTTGAGACCATTCCTTATGCGTTTTCTACTTTTCTTAATGAGTTTTCTACTTTTCTTTATGTGTTTTCTACTTTTCCTTATGTGTTTTCCTCACAAACTCTATGTGTTTTCTACTTTCCTCAATGAGTTTTCTACTTTTCTCAAAGTGTTTTCACTCTTTCTCTATGCGAATTCACCTTTCCTTAAAGAGTTTTGCCCCTTTCTTAATGTGTTTTGTGTCATTTCGATTTTTAAAGAATTGATGTAGTGATGGTTGATTTTTATTGAAATATTCAGGCTGTTTTGGTGGATTTTGTTAACGGCGGCACTATTTGAATGGAGGATTTGGGAGAGGAATAGGGTTAAGATGTAAATGCGATGAGGAGGGATTTGGAAAATTTGATGGATGAGGAAAAGTTTTTACAATAATTATGGGTAATTATGTTGGGCGATAAAGGAGAAATGATTCCCATGAATAATGAGCATGAATGGGGAAATGACAAGGCATACCATGTCTCTACATTCCTCGAAAAAACAAACCCTTTAGGAGGCGAGCCCGGCATCGATTGAAATATTATCGGTAGCTACACTAATGTGGAATAATTACCGTATGTCATAGTAAAAAGAAAAAAGAAGTATCTTTGGATGAAAATCCGGCAACTGCGAACACGTAAAATAAAAAGCAGAATATCAAAGCACATGAATTTGAAATCCACCAATATTTTTACTTACTTTGAGGTTCATGATTAATTCACAGAATACACTAATTCTATTCAAAACACCAACAAATAAATCAACCCAATTATGGAAATAGTTTTTTTCAATGGTCGTGCTTCTATTGTAAAATTAAACATCGAAGTCTTTTATCTTGCAGGACATTTATTAATGGCTGATAAGGTTTATTATGACTCTATAGTTTCTTCAATAATGTTATTTTATCGGGACATTGATAGAGTTTCTGACGAGTATATTGTTGCTACGTTTGCATATATCAAAAAAAATAATAAAAGCGCTATTGAACTTGCAGAAGCTCTTAAGGATAGTATCTCTGTCTTAAAAAAAGCAAATTCATTTAAGCATAAAGACAAATTGATGTTGATAAATATTGCTAAAATAAAAAGAAATCTCATTATGGTAAGAAATGAAGTTAAAGAAGAATATAGGATTATAATGCAAGAGTATAATTTGTTGTCGATGTTTCGTTTTTTTGATAATGATGTTTTGTTTCTTCGGTATGTTGATTTGAGTAATTTAGAAAATAAAGAGAACGAATTAGTAACCAACCTTGCAATTAGTATTATAAACCAGGAATATACTTTCTCACTCACAAATAATATTGAAACTAATTTCCATTTTCAAACACTATCCTCTTCCGGTGCGGAAGATTGTGATTTTCTTAAAATAAGATTGTGGAAGTTTCCTTTCATTGTTGACGTCCCTTTCGAACACCATAATTATACCCGCGAACAACTTCTTCCTGTGCTTCAACCATTCAAAGATAAACTGAAAGAAATACAAACTGATTTTTTCACATTGGAATTTATTCCCGAAAATCTGCTTCACTTTAAACAATCAATTATTGAAAAAATAAATCCCCTGATAATGCCTGTTCAACAAGCTATTGATGAAAGCCTATATCTCAGTAAAATAAAAAACAATTCTCCTGCAAACTACGGATTAACTTTTTGCCTTGGAATAGGCTCTGCAGAGACCATTGTGGACTTCTATCAAAAAAACGAAATAGTTGAGCCTTATGAAGCAAATGAAATAAAAAACAGAATTTCAAGGCACATCAATTTGAAATCAACCTATATATTTACTTACTTTGAGGTTCATGATTAATACACAAAAAATACTAATTCTATTCAAATCACCAACAAACAAAACAACCTAATCATGGAAATAGTTTTTTTTAACTCTTATGCTTCTATTGTACAAATTGGCAGAGAAGTTTCTAATCTTTCCGGACATCTATTAATGGCTGATGCATTATATTTTGACTCTATCGTTTCTACAGCAATGATACAATATCAGGACATTGATGAATCTTCTGATGAGCTAATTGTTGGCATGTTTGAGACTATCAATGAAAATGATGCTGCTGCTTTGGCTCTTGCAGCAAATATAAAAAGGGATTATCCAAGGTATAAAAAAGGTTTAAACTTTAAGCATAAAGACAAAAGTGAGTTGTTAAATATAGGCAAAATGAAAAGAATTCTCAAAAATGTAAGAGCCGAAGTTAAAGAACATTTTGGCGAATTAATGCAAAAACATAATTTATTGTCAATGTTACATTTTTCGGAAAATGATGTTTTGTTTTTACAGTCAAATGATTTGAATAATGTAGAAAATAAAGAGAACGATTTAGTAACGTACATCGCAATTAATATTATAAACCAGGATATTACTTTCTCACTCACTGATCATATTGAAACTAATTTCCTCTTTCAAACACTATACTCTTCCGGTTCGGAAGATTACGATTTTCTTAAAATTAATTTGTGGAAGTTCCCCTTCATGGTTGAAATTTCTTACGAACATCTTAATTACACTCGTGGACAACTACTGCCTGTTTTTCAACCCTTCAAAGAAAAACTTAAAGAACTGCAAACCGAATTTTTTACATTGGAATTTATTCCCGAAAATTTGCCTCACTTTAAACAATCAATCATTGAAAAAATAAATCCGTTGATACTGCCTGTTCAGCAAGCTATTGATGAAAGCATATACCTCAGTAAATTAAAAAATAATTATCCTCCAAACTACGGCTTAACTTTTTGCATTGGAATAGGTCCTGCAGAGACTATTGTTGACTACTATCAAAAAAACCAAATTATCGAACCTTACGAAGCAACTGAAATAAAAGAAAGAATTTCACGGCATATCAGTTTGAAGTCAACTTATATTTTTACTTACTTTGAGGTTCATAATTATACTAGTGAGAGCATTAAATCTATTCAAAACGACATCTAACCCTAAAAACCAATTATGGAAATAATTCTTTTTAACAACCATTCATCAAAAGTTCCGGAAGGAATTGAAGCTTGTCCTGTTTTACGCACTTTTTAAAAAAATCAAAAAAAACCTTCTGAATCGCCTGTAAATACTACAAAGTTGTTTTGATATTGGGTGTCCCAGTATTACTTTTGT
>CAYYQJ010000458.1:0-3346 GCA_964473775.1 uncultured Bacteroidales bacterium
AGAAATCTGTGGCGTCTCTCACGGTTTTATGAATTTTCAGAATAGACTCAACTTTCAAATTATAACCATATACTCAAGTGAAAAAAGCCAAACTAATTTACGATAGCAATCAGCAGGTAATAAATTCCTTGCTTATTGATAAGGGCTATAAGCCTACATTCAATGACCTGATTAAGGCCGTGCGTGAAAAAGGGGACAGCTTTATACTTGAATTATTTAATGACATCACAAGTGAATTTTCTAATGCGGAAGGCAACTTCTGGTCGAAGTTTAAAAATGTTTTTCATAAAGCATCTGATGTTATTGAAACAACTGGCAAAATATCCGGTATTGCAGATGGATTTTTAAATCCAAAGACCACTTCTGCTAACCCTCAACCAAACAGTTCAATACCTGATAAAAATTTCTGGAGCCCCAATATTGTTTTCTGGGGCATTGGTGCAGCACTGATAATTTTAATCCTGGCTGCAATATACATCTTCAAAAAGTAAACCAACCAAATTTATAAATTCAACCTTACAAACTTTAAACTCAAATACAATGGCAAAAATAAGCAAAAAGAAACTTGGAACCATGGGTTCAAAAATCATGACTGAAGCTAAAAAGCTTTACAAGGCATCCGGTAAAAAAACCAAATGGACCGACTGTGTCGCAAAAGCAGGTAAAAAACTTCGAACAAAATAGTACCATATACCAGATACCAAATACCAGATACCTTATACCAAATACCGCAGAACGTGTTTTTCACCTACTGGACCGACCTTGGCTCAACACCTGCAAGGGTGAATCGTCATACAGGCGAAATTCAGATTAACAAAAGGTATTTTAAAAACATGCCCTCGTTTTATCAGGATTTTGTCATCGAGCATGAGAAAGGGCATTTTATTAATGATACCCGTTCAGAATTTGAAGCCGATAGTTATGCCTTTAAAAAGTTAGCTGGTACGCGGCCACGCTCATTAAAGAATTCTGTGTTTTCTATCTCCAGGGTGCTTAGTTTTCGGAATCCGGAACACATGGAACGCATGACTGAGATGGTGAAAATGGCTCTCGAATTTGACTACACAAACAATTCAAATGAACATGCCAAAGTAGCTCTGGATGAATTAAAAACAATAATTGAAAACAATAAAAATAATAATTTCTATATGGACAACTCACAGGTGAAATCATATTACGATTCCCGCTTCGGAGAATCTGAATATGCAGAGATATATGATAACGCTTCAGGTCGTGCAAGACGTCAGGCAAGGAAAACTGCACGTGTTGCCAAACGTCAGAATAAACGCCAAAATCGTGTAGCCGCAAAAGCCACCCGAAAACAAACGCGTGTTACCGCAAGGGTTGCAAGAAAAAATACGCGTGTTGCAGGCCGGGCAGCCAATCGTTCAATAACAAATGCCTATTATCCTGCTGAAGAAAACATCATGCCTCAGGATGAACAGATGTATAACAACCCTGAAAACTCCTATCCGGAAGATGTTACTGTTCAACAAGAATACCTTGAACAAAGTGTCGGTGGCGAAAATGCGCCTATTGAAGATGAATTGCAATCAGAAAATCAGGAAGAAGAAGAAACTGAAACTTTCTTTGGCTTTGATGGCGAATGTCTGAATCAATCCTATTATGATGATTCTGATTTTGATAATGGTGCAGGAAAAGCACGCAGACAGGCGAAACGTGCAAAAAAGCAAAGTCTTAAAGAAGAAAGAAGTCAGCTTAAAAATGACCGGCTCAAAGCTAAAAATGAAATTAAATTGTCCAGAGCCGATGCAAAACGCACCAGGGCTGATGCCAAAAAGACTTTAGCAGATCAGGGTAAATCAGGCACAGACTGGATAGGTGGCGCCGTTGATGGAGTACTTGGATTGTTTGGTAAAGGAAAAAGTAAAATTGCTGATGCCGAAGTTGCCGGAGATTCTTCTGCCTTGGCCGCAGATAACTCTGCAGGTTCAGGTAAATTGCTTGGCATGCCCAAAGGGGTTGCAATAGCTGTCATTATTGTGCTTGTCTTAGCAATCATTGGAGCAGTCGTATTCTTTTTGAAACGCAAAAAATAAAATGATGTGGCTGTTTAGCAAAGAGAAAATCATTTATACAATTATCGTTCTGATAATCATCATAGGAGTTTTTTCTTATGCTAAAGGTTGGATAAACAAATAAATAAAACTATGCCCAAAATTCCAAACGTAGTAATCTTTATCATTGTCGGGATACTTATCATCCTGGCTGTATATCTGTTTTATCGCACCAAAGAAAAAATCAATGATGTGAAAGAAAAAGAAGCCGGAAACTGGTTCACAAACCTATTCAAATAAAAAAAACCAAATCACCAATGACCAATGACCAAATGACCAATGACCAATCCAAAATGACCAATGACCAATCACCAATAAAATAAGTAAAAACATGTGGTTCACAGCACTCTTCTCAGGTAAAAATGGTACGATGTTCCGAAACATAATCTACATAGGTTTGATTGTGACTTTTCTGGTTATTCTTACTATCGTCATTGTTGCTAAAAACAAGAAAAACAAAACCGATGCTGCTGGTCAGGCTATAGTTCAGCAATATGAAGCAGAAATACTTCCTGATAAACTTTCTTATACCGAATCAGAATACGAATCCATGGCATCTACCATTGACAATGCAATTGGTTTTTGGACTGATGATGATGAAACCATTACCACAGTATTCATGAAAATGAAAACCAATTCTGATGTGTTGAAGCTTCAGGAAACTTTCGGTGTGCGCAGCGCCGGACATGATCTCTTTACCGCAATTCATAGAAACCTGAATTCTGAGGAAATCCAAAGAATCAACACAGTTCTTTCTCAACGTAATATTTCAATAAAAATCTGATGATGGAATCAAAAAGCCCTGCCAGCTCGCTTATTATTGTAATCGTAATTATTGCTATCATTGCTGCAGTAATATATTTTGTTTTTGTTTCGAAAAAATCAAAAGCAATTCCGGAATCCAATACCGATAACCTGGGAAAAAAGATATCCTGGACCGATGATGAATTTCCATTAAAAAAAGGTTCATCCGGAATCCGGGTAAAACAACTGCAGGCCGGACTGAATATTATTAAAAACAATAACCTGGCAATTGATGGAAAGTTTGGTGAAAAGACACTGTCAGCTCTTAAAGAAGGTTTCAATATAGAATCTTTAAGCGAAGCCAATTACAACACTTATATAAAGCCTAACATCACAAAGATTAACGATTACCTCAATCAATCTCACCCTGCAAACAAGCCCTCAGGTAAATCAGGCCCGTCTTCTTTTATTTCTGCTATTACTAGATCGGAAGAGCACACGTCTGAACTCCAGTCACCTGAAGC
>CAYYQJ010000459.1:0-3324 GCA_964473775.1 uncultured Bacteroidales bacterium
TACACCGGTTCCACCCACTGACACTGTAGTTGGATTATCACATACAAATTCTCCATAATTACTTGGTGGAGAGCTTACATCAGGACTATTATCAAGCACCTGTGCTGATGATCCATCAAAAGTAAGTTTTCCCAAAGCACAGTCAAATTGTCCATGTACTGTCATATCACCACCAACTGAAAGTTCAACGGCTGCCGACAGGCTCACCGTCGCTCCGGCATCTATTACAAAAGATTGACTGGTAGCAGTACGTTTCAGAAAAGAAATATGACCCGACTTGACATGAGTATAGGCTGTTATTACTACACCGGTTCCACCCACTGACACTGTAGTTGGATTATCACATACAAATTCTCCAAAATTACTTGGAGGTGAAGTTGCATCAGGACTATTGTCTAGTACCTGTGCTGATGAGCCATCGAAGGTAAGTTTTCCCAAAGAACAGTCAAACTGTCCAAAAACACTCATATCACCGCTAACCGAAAGCTCACTGCTTCCGCCAATTATCAGCACTGCGCCGCTAACAATTGTAATATTACGGCACGCAGCTCCTGCAGCTCCTGCAGGTCCACTACTTATCGACACTGTATTACCGGATTGAATGCTAACATCATCCGCTGATGTCGGTGGTCTTGAAGCCAGCGTCCATCCATTGTCTGCACTTGCAAATTCCCAAATACTTGGGTCATTCCAATCACCACTCGTCACACTTCTGTAACTAAATGTGTTTTGCTCAGACGATGTTTTAGTTAATTCCTTATAAACAAAGGTATAGCTTGTTATACCCGTTGTAACAGTAGGTTTTGTTGTAGCAAATACACTTGTCGTCATTACAACAACTGCTAAAATTATTAAAACTGTAACTATTTTTTTCATAAAATTAATTATTATTGATTCCCTACTCATAAGGCTTTTCGGTATTACTCCCCCCACCTATTAATGCTTGATTGGGATAGCCCCGTTTTTATAAAACTCTGAAAAAAAAATCCAAAGTTTCAAAGTGTTTTCCGGACTCCACTTTTTTATAGTATATGCGAAATTGAGTTTGCTCAAAAAAGCAAACAAAATTCTATACAAAGGTAGGCAGGGTAAAACGAGTGGGTATGGTGAAAAACAATAAAAATCCGGTACTATTGGATATATTTTGCCCTGAACTGGGCGGGGGTTATTCCTTCATGTTGCTTAAAAAATCTTCCAAAATAAGAGGTGTCGTTAAAGCAAAGTATATCGGCAATTTCGTTTAAAGTAATATCTGTATGAAGCAAATATCTCTTAGCTTCCAACAAAAGTTGAGCTGAAATAATATCTCCTGCAGTTTTTCCCGAATGTTTCTTGCAGGCAGCATTAATGGTTTGAGGTGTAGTGTTTAACAAATGAGCATAGTCGTTGATTAAATGCAGCCTCGGACATTCTGTAAAAACCAGGTCTAGAAACTTGTCATATAAAGTATTAGCCACCTTTTTTTCGTTAGATTGCACACTTGCCAGTTGCATCATTTTAGCAACAAGGGCTGTTAAGAGCCCATGTATTATTTCAACCGAAAACTCTGATGGTTTCGTAAATTCCTCAAACATCGATTGTAAAACAGTTTCGGGTGAGTAACCTTCAGGAAGGTCTATTCGAAACCTATCCGACAACTGCCTGAAAATATTAATGGTATTTGATTCCTGAATTTCATTAAAGTAAGACATTTTAACCATAATAACATAGCCTTTCGGAATGGCCGTAAATTGCCAGCAATGCATCTGACCTGGTTTAAGAAAATAAAAATCAGGTGTTGATACCAGATATTTTTCTGTTTCAATCCAATGAAAACCTTCTCCTTCTCTCAAAAAAATCAATTCAAAATAATCCTCATGTTTATGAGGACGGGTTTTATTTATCTTCTCATGAAACCTATCAATAAAAAAATCAACATTCCCAATCTTATCTTCCATTCTTATAAATGTATCTCCCATTTGCAATGTTTTTAATCCATATCAGGTTATTCGAATAACAGCGACTTCTTCAATAAAACAATAATATGCAAAGATAAGGTTTTTAAATCAGATTATCAAGCTGTAGCAATTGACATTTACTGTGCCTTATTTGTAATCCTTTTTTAAGTATCACAAAATCTTAATAATTGCCGTCAAACATCAAAATAAAAGTTCATTTAAATCTCCTTCTTTCAAGCAAACCCTTTTTAAAAAAACCAAAATTCCTTTAACCCAATTCAAACTCATATTGCCTCTTTGTCATCTAAATCTATCTCCCTGCAACAAGAAATCATATTGCTGCTCCATCTTTCTTTTATGTAAACATATTCCATTCAAATTATTAAAGTAAAACAAAATTCAAAAAAAATCAAAAATCAAAACACCAACTAAAACGCCAATTATTTTTTTCGAAAAAAATGAAAATTCCCAAAATTTTATCCCTATATTTGTATCGTCTAATTGCTATGAGAAATGGAAAAAGCTCGTAAATCTTATTCGCATTCTATCAAATATTTAAATCATAAGCAACAAAGCTTAAAGGATAACACCATTCCTTTGCTTTTCAACCTCTATTCCGAACCAACCCTCATTCATTTCAGAATTTACCATCCTGTTTCTCCAAAAAACAACATCCGATTCTCATTTTTCAACAATCACACTTCATTATATGATTCTGAAACTTTTAAAAATTCCTCTGTCGCTGTCTCAAAAAACACTCACTATTTACCACGTCATTTAAACACACAAAATACAATAGTTGAGCCTAATAAGTATGCACATGGTTCTACTGAACGCAACATTGACACTTCAGAACAACACAATAGTAATTCTAAACGCGACAATAATTACACTAAGCAAGTCACTGACACTACAAAACACCATATTGGCATACCTCGATATACCTATGGATTCTCTGAACAATCCTCAGCAAACCCTAAACATAACATTGTAAACTCCAAATACAATAATGACATCATAAAATGCGATGCTGCTATAGCTAAATATCACTTTACTCCCTTAAAATATAACATTAGCCCCGCAAATTGTCTTTCTCTTGCTTCTTTTTTTTATATCAAAGATTCTTCAAACAGAATCGAAACCAATAAAAACAGCAAAGAGTGCTTCATTTTAAAAATCCACTTCTTAAAAAACAGCATTCATCTATTATTTAATCACCTCAACTATCCAAAAAATAAAATCACCTCTGATTATAATTCCCAACCGTCCTCAAATTGCATTTATATATTCTCTTGTGCTGCACCCACACCCCAATTTTGTACCATTATATTCTTTAATACCTCAAACTAATGCCTTATGACCAAACGTCAAATTATTCATTTCAATG
>CAYYQJ010000460.1:0-3315 GCA_964473775.1 uncultured Bacteroidales bacterium
GCTTCAGGTGACTGGAGTTCAGACGTGTGCTCTTCCGATCTGAAAGGTTTTGTCTTTTGTGTTTTTTAAAATGGAATGGTCGCTACTGATATAGTCGTAATAAATACTCTTGTGGCAATTACCACAGGTCGCAGGAATATTTTTTGCGTTTACGGTTGAATTGGTATCCGATTCTTTTAAAATGTTATGAGATGTATGGCAATCGGTGCAGATGGCACTGGCCAGTAATCCTTTTTCTGTTAAGCCTTTTCCATGAACGCTGGAAGAATAATCGCTGAAAGCATCAATTTCTTTTAAATGTGTATTGATGGTTGCTTTTCCATTTTTGGTGTGACACTTACCGCACAGTCTTGGTATAAAAGCCCTGCTTGTGGCCGACGAATCAGCATAACGGCTCATTACCTTATGTGTGCCGTGGCAATCGGTACAATAGGGGGCATTAGATTTTTTACTAAAATATGCTTTACCATGACCACTATTAATATATTTGTCAGAAACCGCCTGATGGCAGATAGAACAATCTACTTTTTTATTGGTGATACAGGGACGCTCATTTTTATGATCGGTAGTAACTTCTGTATGGCATTTATTACAAGCGAAATTTTTATGTGCGGAAGTAACGAAATCATTTGGGTTTATTTTTAACGAAACTCTTTTGTTATTTACCATTTTAAAGGCATTGTCGTTTTCGTGGCATTTCAAACAAATTTGATTCGAAATTACAGTTTCTGCCTTTTGTGCTTTAATAACATGTGATGAGTGACAATCATTACAAGCTGGAACAGTGCCTACTTTCTTTTCCCATAAATCGCGTTTAATTACTTTTTTATGAACATACTCTATGTTGGCATGGCACTTCATACAAGTGCTGGCAATTTTTCCACTGGATGTGGATGATTGTGGATTGGTGTGAGGTAAAATCAAATGGTTGCTATGGCAATCATTACAAGTAGCGGAAACAATCAATCCATATTCAAACAATCCTTTTCCATGAATACTTTCTGAGTAGTTGGTAAGGATGTTCGACATTGTGATATTATAAATGCGCGCAACAGGGGCTCCTTCTTTGTGGCATTTTCCGCATAAGATGGGGATATTCATCTTGTACGTGTTTGATTTTGGATTGCTTCGGGCCAGAACATCATGTTTGCCATGACATTCCTTGCAATCGGGAGCATAAGGAGCATTAAATTTTAATGCTTGTCCATGAATACTTTGAGCAAACTGATATTGTGCATTTTTATGACAACTACCGCAATCTACCGGGCGGAGATTTTCTGGGTGCGGAAATTCTGTTACATTAGCATCTTTATGGCAGCCTGTACAGTTTAAACCGTGGTGGGTGGAATTTTTAAGGATACCTTCATTAACGAAAAGTGAGATTGTTTGCCCATTTTTTATTTTTGTAAGTGTTTTGTCGGAATGGCAGGCCAGGCAATCGTCGTTTGATTGCGAATAAATATTACCGGCAAATAATAGAATACTTGTCGTTACAAGTATTAAAGTTGTTTTGATAAAACTGAACATTTCTGGTTGTTAGTTTAATTGATTAAAAATTGAGTTGGGTTTTTGTTTGAAAGCAAATAAAAGGGATAGGGTATGTTGAAAAAAAAATCACGAACCTGTTTAGACTGATTCGTGATTTTTTAAATTACTTTAATTCATAATAATTCGAAAATTCAAATTATTGAATTAGAGAGTACGCATGTAATTAACAAGATTCCATTTGGCATTAGCATCTGCAATTTTTGTTTTGTAAGATGGCATTTTACCAAATCCTGAATTAATTTTGTAGAAAATAGCGCCATCTGTTTCAGCTTTAAATTCTTTTGAAGTGAAATTAGATGTTCCGGCCATACTTCCGCCTGTTCCGGTTGCACCATGACACATTTTGCAGGTCTTAGTGTATTCAGCTTTTCCGGCTGCTACAGAAGTTGGAGATGTTTTAACTGGATTTTTAACAGCAGCGTCAGCAGCTGGAACAACCCAACCCATTTCAAAAGAAACAAGGCAAAAAGCAACAGCAAGAACAGTTACTGATGCGACTACATTTTTCAAATTTAAAATTTTCATTTTTTTGTTTTTTTTAGTTTATATTAATTTATTTTTTGATTTTAAAACAATTACCATACCATTTAATGATAAGGTTTGTGATTTATCTCAATCTGATTGTAATATTGAAGCCTAACATCAAGCCAAGTTTCTTTTTGAAATCAAATTGGTTTTTTACAAAATTCTGTTGTGGATTTAATCCTCTATATGATGAACAAAATACCTGAAAGCAATGAGTTGGGGTTGCAATTTCATAACAAAATGCCAAATTTGGTTTTGGAAATAGCATTTGATTTTCGCCAATTTTTGTAAAAAATCCCTGATCGTACTCGAGTAAAAACGACATGTAATTATAGAAATTAATTCTTGCTCCGGCTGAAAGACCAAAGATATCGTTCATGTAAATGGGTTTGTAACTGGTGGTGATTTGATTGTCGGCAGTATCAATTGATTTTACTCCTTCCACTTTATTTATATGACTATAACTTGCTCCAATTTCCACAGAAAATTCTTTGCAGAATTTGCGGGAAACCAGAACCTGACCAAAATATGACATGCGATCTTTAAATTTGTATGTGCTATCAACACCATAAAAAGTTTTTTCATGGCCACTGATTGTAGCATTACCATATAAAGTAACGGTAACAGGAATGCAACCATTCACAGTTTGATCAATTACATTAAGTTTGCCAAATAATTCCTGATATTTATTGTCTTTTTCAGTAGCGATACCGAGTTGAAAACGGTCGCAAATTGAATAAGCCAACGACATACGGATGTTTGATGCACCATATAGTCCAAATAAATCGTGGATGCCATTACTTAAATTTGAAAAACGGTGTTGAATCATCAATTCAAGGCTTCCTTTTCTTGGAACCAAGGTAGTTTGAGCATCAACAAGCATGGTACAGCCCCACACTTCATCCACTGGCTTTTTGCCTTCAGCTTTTGCTAATGCGATTGAATCATTTTTTGCAGCAGCTTTTTCATCAGCAGTTTGCGAAAATATCGAGGTTGAAAACAAAAATAATAGGATAACGAGTACAATATTCTTTTTCATAAAACTATGTGTTTATTAATTTCAGTGATTGGATTAATTATTTTTTGCTCCTTGTTGAATCCAGGTAAGAATTTTATCACCTGCAGCAGCATGAATTCCACCACCATGTGAATTTGGATTTTCAGTGATATGAACATAAAGTAAACTTTGTGCAGGACTAGTAAGATTAATAAATTGTCCCGGTGTTGAAGTTAAATCGGCAC
>CAYYQJ010000461.1:0-3299 GCA_964473775.1 uncultured Bacteroidales bacterium
CTTTTTGCTAGAGCGTTCTAGCTTTTTGCTAGAGCGTTCTAGCTTTTTGCTAGAGTGTTCTAGCTTTTTGTTAGAGCGTTCTAGCTTTTTAACTCACTTCAGTCAACTTAAATCAACTGATTTTATCCATCGTTCTATTCTTTTACATCTTCACAAACCTCGCATAACTGCTTTGTTCTGCAGAGCTGATTTTAAGAAAATAAATACCTTTCTTCAGATTGCCTATATTCAGACTATAGGGTAAGCCTGTTATGTTGAAGTCCATAATCACTCTGCCGGCTATATCAATCACTTCGGCTTTTGATTTCAAATCAAACTTATCGGCAGTAATTTTTATAAAATCGGTGGCAGGATTTGGAACAACTGAAACCACAGGCGAAAATTGATGTTCATTTATTTGCAGTGCGGTGTCGCAGTTATACCAGGTATTGGGATAGATATTTACATTGTGGATAGAAAAACATTGCAGCGATTCATCATTTTCAAATACGGGCACCAGATTGGCTTTTATGCCAAAAGAAGTTCCAATGCCTTCAATCACCTGCGCAAAGTTAGAATCGGAGATAACACCGCCATTATTCACACCCAAAATCCATGTGGTATAATAAGAGCCATTCAATAGTAAGGAATCTTTTGCCAGCACTTTAAGGTTGGGATAGCTTGGATTATTATACATATTGGGATAAGGCTGACCTACCACAATGCTGTTGTAATCATACAGTTTTTTCTCCTGACTTCCATCCCAAATATACACTATACAGTTTGCCGTATCGTGTCGGATGGTGGCAAACAAAATTTCAGGATACTGAACAGAACATTGATAAAGGCAACCCATAGGTGGCGGCCCTCCGGTATATTGTGCCATGCATAAACTATAAGTATAAAGCCTGTTATACATCACACTATTGATGATTGTATCCGTTTTATAATACACAGGCATGGTACAAGAGCAGTAATAATTGCTGCAACCCGAACACGAACAACCATAAAGTTGTCCATGTTTTTCAGTCCAGAAAGGATGTTCTGAAACTATAGGGAAATGTTTTTGAGCATTTACAATCCCTATCATTCCCAAATACAAAATAAGAAGCAGATAAAGTTTTTTCATGCTGTAAAATTAGCAATTACATTTTAATAAACTTTACAAAACTGTTATATTTTCCGGATGCAAATGCAATCCTCTGTGAACCTCATTTTTATCCTCCGTTATCTCTGTGGTTAATTTTTTTTTTAATCGCCTACTAAAATTTTTATTACTTTTATACCCTCAAAAAAATCTTATTCACCAATGGAATTCAGGCAAAATGAACAGTTGGCTTTGGCAACTCAATTTGTTCAGTTCACCAACAGAAACATTTTTTTAACAGGCAGAGCCGGCACAGGCAAAACCACGTTTTTACATAATTTAAAAAAAATCACGCCCAAACGTATGGTGGTGGTGGCGCCAACAGGTGTGGCTGCCATTAATGCAGGTGGGGTTACCATTCATTCTTTTTTTCAGTTGAGTTTCGCCCCAAGCATTCCAGCTTCTATGCAAAATACAGCCCCCAATGTAGAAGGTCATGGATTTCAGCGCAAGTTCAACAGAGAAAAAATCAGGTTGATTAAGTGTATCGACTTGCTGGTAATTGACGAAATCAGCATGGTTCGTGCCGATATACTAGATTCGGTGGATGAAGTTTTAAGAAAATACCGCGACCGCTCACGACCTTTTGGAGGCGTACAATTGCTGATGATAGGCGATTTGCATCAGCTTTCGCCAGTTATCAAAGAGGATGAATGGAATATTCTGAAAGACTTTTACAAATCGGTTTATTTTTTCGATAGCCTGGCATTAAAAGACTCCAATCCTATATGTATTGAATTGAAAGAAATTTTCCGTCAGTCGGACCAGCACTTCATCAGCCTGCTGAACAAGGTGCGTGATAACAAAATGGATGCGGATACTTTTGCAGAAATCAACACTCGGTTTATTCCGGGTTTTAATCCAAAAGATGGCGAAGGTTATATCACACTTACCACACACAATGCCAATGCTGCCGAAATGAATCAGAACAAACTGGTGCAACTGAAAGCAGATTCACGATCTTTTCAGGCAGATATCACAGGCGAATTTCCACCTTATGATTTTCCGAACGAAGAAAAACTTGAATTGAAAGTAGGTGCCCAGGTGATGTTTATTAAAAATGACATCACCCAGGAAAAGAAATATTATAACGGAAAAATTGGCAAAATAACCCTGATTGAAGATGAAAAGGTGTATGTGAAATGCCCCGGCGATTCCTTTGATATAGCTGTTAGCAAGGTGGAATGGGAAAATGTAAAATATTCATTGGAAGATAAAACCAAAGAAATTTCGGAAGAAGTGATTGGCAGTTTCACACAAATTCCTTTAAAGTTGGCCTGGGCCATCACCATTCATAAAAGTCAGGGACTTACTTTCGAAAAAGTGATAATTGATGCCAATGCTGCTTTTGCTTTCGGACAGGTTTATGTGGCTTTGAGCCGATGCCGTACCTTCGAGGGCATTGTTTTGAGCAGTAAAATATCCATGTCAGGAATCAAAACCGACCATCTTGTATTAAACTATTCTCAAGCCAGCCGTCAGAACGAACCCAATCCACAAAGACTTCTGGAATCGAAAAAAGTATTTCAGCAGGATTTAATCTTCGAATTGTTCGATTTCAAGCTGATAAAATATCGTTTTGATAGTTTGCAAAAACTGGCTTACGAACACTCCAACATCCTTGATGTAAGTGTGATTCAAGATTTTTTGGCCAAAAGAAGTAGTTTTGAGACTGACATTTTAGGCATTGCAGATAAGTTCAGGCAGCAACTTACGCAAATGATGCATGGCAACATAGTACCTGAAGATAATGAAGACCTTCAGAACCGCATTAAAAAAGCTGCGATTTATTTTACCGAAAATGTTAAAACCCATTTGAGCGATTTTTTAGGAAGCCTGCATTTCGAAACCGATAATAAAGCCATCAAAAAGCTGTTGAGCGAATCGCTCGAAAAGTTTCAGAAAGATGTTTTTATCAAAAAAACCTGTTTAGAAAATGCCATCAATGGTTTTGACACCATTTCGTACATCAGAAAAAGAAGCGATGCCGAAGTTGATTTTCAACCGGCCCAAAAACAGAAAGCAGTGACCGTGCCACCTGTTTCAAAAAGCATTGTACATCCTGAACTTTATATCGCATTGATACAATGGCGGGATAACCTTGCTAAAGAAAGCAAGTTTCCGGTTTATCTGATTTTGCCTCAAAACACCATCCTCGAACTGAACAAATTAT
>CAYYQJ010000462.1:0-3289 GCA_964473775.1 uncultured Bacteroidales bacterium
ATCGTGTGCCAACATTTGCAGAAGTAAACTTGTATAATAAACCTCCAATATGAGTTGAATCAGTTCCATTAAAAACTATCCAATTGCCTAAGGCCGAACCTGTAATGTCCACACAGGGCATATTACTCATTGATACCAACACTCCTTCCAATTCTTCATTATTAAGATTTACCAGAGTTACTGGAAAGGCTGCATGAACAGTGTTCGCTGACGATAATTTAGTTATATTGGTTATGGTTTTTAGTTCTGTGTAGGTTTGAGCTTCGGAAACAGTTCCAGTTACATTTACAGAATCTCCGACGGCAATACCGGCTGCTGCTATATGTGCAGAATCTGCAATATATAATCCTGACCAGGGACCATATCCGCCTTGTATAAACATGCCATTATTATATTTTGCACTTACAATGCCTCCTGTCATCACTACCTGAGTGCTATATGGCGATATATAAGGAGATGTGGTTGAATATTGAATATCATGAATAGAAACCGTAAGAATTGTGCCTGAAGTGATATTTACATCATCCACCACAATATCTTCCAGATCAGCCAATGAATTTCTAACTGATAATATGAATTCTGCTGAAGTTGAATTGGTATCAGAAACTATGGTTTGGGTTTTCTGAGTCCAGGTAGAAGAATTAACGTTAATCCATGAACCATATTTATAAGCAGTAGTATTGTTTGAACCCCCTGTATATAGTCCTGTTCGAATGCTTCCATGACCTTTTACCCAGAAACTTATTGTGTAAGCTGTTGAAGCAGTAATGCTGAGTGGTTGGGTGGTTAATCTTTTGGCGACCGTTGTCCGACATACCAACCTGATTGAATACGTACCTGCATAAGGAGTAGTTGTGTATTGGGTAGCACTGTCAACCGAGAAACCGGTTTTGGTACCGAACCAATCTGTTGGCTGAATTGGAGCAACTGTTGTCCACGTTTCAAAACCACTTGTAAATACCTGGGCTTTTGATTGGGTTACAAACAAGCTCATAAGAGTTGCTAGAATAATGATGTAGAGTTTTTTCATAAAAGATTCTTTTTGTGTTTAATAAATGTCTTAATGTTGGAAAAAATTACTGTGATGTATTACAACACAACAATCTTTTGCTTAGACGACACATCAAATTATTTCTGGCGGAATAATTGAAAATTTTTAGGATTTTTTTGTGTTTTGAATTTTCTTTTGCAATTCAAAAACATCATCATTTTGAATTTTATTCTTTTTATCCTTTCTAAAACTCAACCAAACCCTGATAATAATATACATAGCTATAATGATGGCTATCAATGCAAAAATCAATGGAACACCTGCCGAACTATCATAAGGTTTGCCAAAATGTTCCTTTCCGTAATTGTAAGGATTGGCTTGTAAAACAAAAAGTAAAGTTTTCATTGCGTGAATACAATTTGGTAATGCAGCCAATTTTTCTTTTTATGATTTATTGAAACGAGAAATAAATCCCCAATCTGTTTTAATATCATAGTAATTGCTCATGTGTTTTTAACTATTTTAATAGTCTTAAGATTATCAGTGATTATTTAATCTTATTCATTGGTTTCAGCATACATGGGCACTGTCCGCTAAGTTGTTGCGAAGGGTCTTTATTTATTGGGAATCCATCACGTTCCCAGTCCATAATTCCACCTGCCAAATTTGCAACTCTTTTAAATCCATTATCTGTAAGTTTTTCGACAGCTATTTTACTCTGCAAGCCAATTGCATCAGCAATTATTAATGGCTTGTCTGTAGGAAGATTAATAATATTTTCAGCAAAAATACTCAGTGGCAAAATAATGTAATTTTCTATAAGGAAAGTTTTCATAGCAGTATGATAATCTTCTCTAATGTCAATCAGTAATGCTCCTTTCTTAATCGCTTCAAATCCTTCCCTTGCCGAAATATGGCGAATACCATTACTTACTATCCCCATTTCAGAAAAAAACTTATCCATATTATGTTTTAAAATATCCAGTTAAACAAAAATCCTACAATCATAATGCCAATACCTACAACTCCTATAAATGTAAAAATCAAAGGAAGTTTCAATACTTTTCTTAGTATAATCATTTCCGGTAACGACAATCCAATCACCGACATCATAAAAGCCAATGCTGTGCCCAGCGATGCCCCTTTTTCAATTAATACAGAAACTATGGGAACTATTCCTGCGGCATTTGAATATAATGGTATGCCAATTAAAACGGATAAGGGTACTGCATACCAAACATCTTTACCCATGATGGAAGCCATAAATTCTGCAGGGACAAATCCATGTGCACCTGATCCAACAGCAATACCTAAAGCTACATAAAGCCATACTTTGCCAACAATTTCTTTCACCGCATCATATCCGAACTTAATTCTTTCACTAAAATGTACTTTTTCTTCACCCAAAGCATTGTGTCCTACTTTGGTTTCATATACCCAGGGTTCAACCCATCTTTCCAGTTTTAGTTTTCCTATTACCCAGCCTGCTGCAATTGCAATTATCAATCCTGTTCCAATATAAATGAATGCAACCTTCCATCCAAACATACCATACAATAGAACCACCGCAACCTCGTTTATCATAGGTGCTGCAATAAGAAACGAAAAGGTAACCCCCAATGGAACACCCGCTTCTACAAAGCCTAAAAATAGAGGAATTGCCGAGCATGAACAAAATGGAGTCACAATTCCAAGAAGCGAAGCCATTACATTCCCTGTAAAAGTTTTCTTGCCTTCCAAGGCTTTGCGGGTTCTTTCCGGTGTAAAGAAAGTTCGTATGATACCAACAAAGAAAATTATCAGCGTAAGTAACATCAGTACTTTAGGAAACTCAAATAAGAAAAACCAGATTGCTTCTGCAAGATGAGCCCCTTTTGTTAATCCCAAGGCTGAGAATACAAACCAATCGGTGGCAGGTTGTAAGTAATGGTATATCAAATACCATAATGGCAACAGCAATAAAGGTAAAATAATTTTTCCCTTTGGACTACTGAAAAAACTTAGATTCATCCTGCCATATCTTTAAAATAAAAGACATACACATAATAAAACCCAACGATTATGAATGCTACGGCAACAATTCGTCTAAACCATTTCTCGAATATCTTCACTTTATTATAAAACCCACCTATGCTTGAAAGACTAAAAGCAAGTATATAAGCAACAATGATTACGGGTAGTCCGGTAGCAATGGCAAAAATCAATGGTAGAAACAAACCTGAAGGACTGCTTATGGTAACAGGAATCAACATCCCAAAATAAAGAACCCCGCTATAAGGACAAAATGCCAAAGCAAAC
>CAYYQJ010000463.1:0-3285 GCA_964473775.1 uncultured Bacteroidales bacterium
AGAATGTTTTAAACGGATTGATTTCAATTGCAAATTATCACTGTGATTAGTCACGATTTTTTTTATAGTGGATTTATTTTGTCATCCAAATCTGCCAGATTTTTATAATCAGCCAGATTTAATTTGCCATAGTAGAATTTTGTAATTCAGGATCCCATTGTTCAATTATAGTCATTTATGAAGATATATCCGGGAAAATAAAAAAATTCCGTGTGTTCGGCGAAATAAATTTCATCCGTAGGAAAGATTCTGCGGGACCGCATTTATTTTCCGCGGGGTCGCATTTATTTTCCACGTGGTCGCAATTATTTTCCGCAGGGTCGCAATTATTTTCCACGGGGTCGCATTTATTTTCCGCAGGGTCGCATTTATTTTCCGCGGGGTCGCATTTATTTTCCGCGGGGTCGCATTTATTTTCCGCGGGACCGAATTTATTTTCTGCGGGACCAATATTTTTTATTAAAGGTCTGTTTAAATGGTAATTAGAATAAATTCCCAAATCCTAACTCAGCGCCTTCCTAGCCTTCAATATATATTTAGCGGTATCAAGGGGGCTGATGCCTTTGAAGGGACGGCAGGCGCCTTGCTCGTCGGCACATTCGCGGTAGCTATGAAAATGGGTAGCAATTTTGGCTTTGCCGCCTGAGCGCGAACTTAATTTGATGGGGAAATCGATAGAAGTGGCCAAAGGCAATATCCCGCTAAGGGTAAAACGTCCGTTGTCCATTTCGGGGCTGTCGAAATTGCCACGCATCTGGGTGATATCACTGGTGATGCTGCCCAGCAAATCTTCTGTAGCCGAAATTTTAAAAGCAATCATGGGTTCAAGCAAAGTAGTGCCGCAGTTTTGCAAACCATCCATGATGCCCATGGGCGTTGCCACCACAAAATCGCCGGGTCGGGAGTGCATTTCGTGGTCTTCGCCTTCAATCAGGGTGATGATGATATCCGTAACTTCCCAACCTTTGATGCCTTGTTGCAAGGCGATGGGGATGGTGCGTTCCACCTCATTCTGATATTTTTGCAGCACATCATTCACGCCAATGCGGCTTTGATACTTCACTCCACTGCCGCGTTCGCCGGGTTCAATCTTAAACTTTAAAATCGCCCAACAGGGCTTTGGCATCCAATATCTCACAAAACCTTCGGCGGCCATTTTCGGGGTTTCTTTATAAATAACCGTTGGGTTTTCGAAGGCTGCTTTTATCTGAAAACGGTCGGCAATGATGCGTTCCAGCACCTCCATCTGCAACCATCCCATTATTTTCAGGTGAAATTCTTTTTCGTCTTTTATCCATTGAAAATCCAGCGAAGGGTCTTCCGAATTCAACTCATGCAAGGCCGCGGCCAATGCTGCATAATCTTTTTCCAGAGTTGCCTTAATCTGAACCGTGAGTAGGGGAGTGCGCAAACTCACTGCTTGCGAAACTGGGTGAACAGAGGTGCCCAACACATCGCCGGTTTGCGCCTGAATCAATCCGCAGATGCCCACCACATCGCCCGCAGTGGCATGGTTCACATCCTCGTGTTTGCCCTGAATTATTTTTCTGATTCGGGTCACTTTTTCCGAAATTCCCCGGCTGGCATTGTGCAGCATTTCGCGGTTGGTAATGCTTCCGTCGAAAATCCGCACATGCGCAATTTTTCCTATACTTTTGTCGTATTCAATCCGATAAACCACGCCCGACAATGGCTGATTTTCGTTTCCTTTCGGAGATGGAAGATATAAAACCATTGCGTTAAGCAATGATTCTATGCCGATATGATTTTTTGCAGAACCCAGCAACACGGGATATAATTTGCATTGATGAATGGCTTTCGCCAGATATGTATCGGCCTCATCAAAGCCAATATTTTCGCCATTAATATATTTTTCCATCAAAAAATCATCGGTCGAAGCAATGGCTTCCAACAGATTTTCGTTGATATCAGCAGCATTCCATTTGGATAGAATATCGGCATCATTTTCGCCTTCGCGAATGCTTTCCTGCAAAAGAATGATATTGGGAGTTAATTCTTTTTGTATGTCGTGCACCACGGTTTCTATGCTGGCCCCAACCCTGTCAATTTTATTGATAAAAATGATGGCAGGGATATTTTTTGCCTGCAAAGCCTTAAACAAAGTTTCGGTATGAGCCTGAACGCCTTCAACTGCCGAAATGATAACAATGGCCGCATCAATGGCCTGCAGGCAACGCTCCACATCTGCCGAAAAATCCACATGCCCGGGAGTGTCGATGATATTAATAGAAATATCCTTCCAAACAAAAGAAGTATTGGCCGACCGCACCGAAATGCCTCTTTCTTTTTCCACACTCAGGAAATCTGTCTGAGTGGTTCCATTATCCACACTCCCCGGTTTTTTAGTAACTCCGCCTGCGAACAAAAAATGTTCGGTCAGCGTTGTTTTCCCCGCATCAGCATGAGCCAGAATTCCGATATTCATTAATTTCAAGGGATGTTTATCTTAAATTGTTAGTGGATCTTAGAAACTTTATTACTTTAGTAAAAATCAGATGAACAAAAACTTCGACTTTATTACTTTATTAGGCAAAATAAACTAATAAAGTTGGATTCTATGGTGTGTTTTCTTGTTACTAAAGTAATAAAGTTTTTATATCAGAGCCTCAAAAAAGAATTAACCGTGAAAAGAATTTAGCAATAGATATAATTTATTCACTAATAACTTTAGGCACTTTAGCGCACTTTAGGCATTTTAGGCACTTTATAATAGCTTCGGCATTGGGTTCGCAGCTATGATCCTGTTCTTTTCCATATACTTCCTGATGTTTTTGATATCTTTCGATTTGGTGGTATCTTCGGCAAAAGCAGGAACAATATTGCGTAGTTTCTGATAAATGGCGCGGGTATAATCCGAAAGTTTATCTTCTATTTTCAGATAATCTATAGCCTGCAACAATGTGATAAGTTCAATAGCCAATACATCATAAGTGTTGCTAACCACTTTTTTGGTGATCAAAGCAGAATTGGTTCCCATGCTAACAATGTCCTGATTGTCGTTGTTGCACGAAATGCTGTGAACATAATTTGGGAAAGATAAAGTCTGGTTTTCTGCCACTGTGGATGTAGCCGTAAACTGAACGCCCTGCATGCCGAAATTCAATCCAAGAGTTCCAAGATTCACAAAAGGTGGCAACAAATCGTTCAAACGTGGATTCAGCAAATAATTCAACTGACGTTCGGCAAGCATTGATAAACGGGTAACCACTGTTTTAATTTTATCCATTTCCAGAGAAACATAATCGCCATGGAAATTGCCGCCAT
>CAYYQJ010000464.1:0-3280 GCA_964473775.1 uncultured Bacteroidales bacterium
GGCTCTGAACACTCTTTCCCTACACGACGCTCTTCCGATCTGTAGGGTATGCAGTTTTTCGAGAAGTTTTATTGGGTTTTCAACATGCTCTAATACCTCACCCATAGTTATGAAATCATATTTTTGGGCAGAATTATAGTCGAAGATATTTGAATGAACATAAGTAACCTTATCATTATCAATCATCATCTTTGCAATATTCAGAGAGCTTTGACTGATATCTACCAAACTATAGGCCGCATTTTCTTCAGTAATTTCAATGGCTTCTGAGGCGTATAAGCCGTGTCCACCACCGACTTCCAGATAATTGCTTATATTATCACGGTTCTCTTCAATAATATTTTTGAAAAAGGTGAAAATATTATAATGATGTGCCCATAAAAACTGTGACATGAGAATTCCATGAACATAATATTCCATCACCTGCGGATTGTTATAAACCCTGGCATTCACTTCATCAAAGGTTTTGCTTGTGTATTCACCTGTACGAATAAACTGAATGGTTTCGTAATTTATATCTGCAATCATTTGTAAATAACATTCTACGGCATAATCAATGGTTTTGCCCTGACTTTGAAGTAGGGCCTGGTATTTTGTAAAAAACAAATCTGCACGATTAAAATATTCGACATCAAATTTCTTAAGATTGTTGATTATTTTTTTGCCATGTAGTTTGTTTTTATTACAAATACACTCAATTACATAATTAAGTACTGGCTGCATAAAAGTGATTTTTTGGAAGAGTTATTTTACCTTGTTATATATACAATCAATCATTTCGCCAACATTTTCCCAGCTTTGAATTTCTCTGGAGGAAAAATGCGTATTAAATTTGTTTTCAATTGCAACAACCAATCGGATGTGTGCTAATGAATCCCATTCTTCGACATCATTGGCTGTGGTTTCTTCATTTAGAATGAGATCCTGTTTTTCCAACACTTCAATAAAAATTTCTGTAACCTGTTTTAAAACTTCATTTTTTTCCATATTTTTCTTGGGTTTAACACGGAGATACGGAGAACATGGAGGGGCACGGAGACTCTATATCTGTGTATTTTAAATTATTTTTTTCTTAGTGGTTCTGGTTTATTTTTCTTTTATAAAACATTTTTTGTTTTCGTAAGTCTGTGTGTTCATTGTCCAGTAATCGCCTGTTTTTTCGAATCCAAGATTTTTATAATGATTACTCACCATTTCATTTTTCGACGTAGGTATATACTCACCTTTTAGATAAACATAAGCGTTTTCTTTGGCAAAGTTGGCTATTTTATTTAAAACAAAATGTTCCATGCCTCGTTTTAAAATGCGGCAACTCATAAACCAGGTATCAATAAAGAGGGTTTGATTGTTTTCCTTGTGTAAGATTACAACGCAAATGAGGCCGTTATCGCCAAATTTATCTTCGAGATTGAATGCAAAGGTAAAATAATTTTCGGAAGCTGAAAGCAATTTGATATCAGCTTCGGTGTAACGAATTGTGCGCAGGTTATATTGATTTGAACGCTGTGAGAGCTGTGCCACTCTGGGGGTATTAAATTTATTGAAAGTTTCGACTAATGACAGCATGTGAAGACTTTCCAGAAAATCATCCTCGTTTATAAAATGTTGTTGAACCATTTTTCGTTGGGCTTCCATTTTGTAATGTGTGGTTCTTTGCACATCTTCATCCGAAAAGGATGCGGTTTCGAATAGATTTAAATTGTAAAGAAATTCCAGATAATCTGCGGGGTCTTCGGGCAATTCAGGGACACAGATTTGGGGGATATTTTGGCGTACCATATTTCGTTCGAAAGGGTTGTCGTCTAAAAAAACCATGCTATCGAAACCAATGTTTAAAATGTTTTGTATTTGACGAATGTTATCGGCTTTGTTTTCCCAGTTTGCCATAAAAACCGCAATATCGTTTAGTTGCAATACCATGTCGGGATGATTTTCGAAAGGTTCTTTGGCCACTGATTCGGTATTTTTGCTGCAAATGGCAATAATAATGCCTCTGTTTTTAAGTTTTTTGATCCAATATTGAAATTCGGTGAAAGCTTTTCCAATACCTAAAGTGCCTAGTTGAATGTTTTCAATGCCATCATCGCCAATGATTCCGCCCCAAATGGTGTTGTCCAAATCTAATATCAGGCACTTTTTAAAACTGCCTTGCAGTGCATTTATCAAATCGATGGTTTTGGCAGCTACAAGTGGCAGAATGTTAATGTTCAGAACCATTTCGGTGTTTACATATACGGCAGGGCGAAAAAACGTGGCTTTTCCGACCTGATTTTGAATGGCCGATAGATCGCAAACATAGAAACCGGCATGTTGAGCTGCAAACTCCATCAACTCGTAATTGAGTTTGCGGAGTTGAAACAAAAACGATGAGGGGGTTTTGTTTGCGAAATTGCCAAACACATTATCATCAATCTCAGTATAGTTATAATAAATCACCTTTGCTGGCAAGCGTTCGGAAAGTGTTGCGCAATAATTTTCGATGGAGGTCAATTCGGCTGAAGCCAGCAGACAATGATTTTCGGGCGAAAGTTTGTTGTATTTTCCTAATAGTTTATGTGCTGATTGAAACAGTATGATGATGTCGGGATTAAAGTGATACAATTCGGAAGCGGCATCATAAATCTGTCGTTCTATCTGATTGAAATCGGTTTCCCAAACATTCAAATCCAGACCTTTTTCGTAGCCCATAGCTCGAAGAGCCTGAGTAAGAAACTGTGTGGAGGTATCGCCCAACACAGCAACTTTCGACGGTTTGAATCCCGTAAAATTTTTTTTTAAGTTTTTTATTAATTGAAAAAAATCTTTCATGCTTTAAGCTTCAATAAGGCGCTACAAAGTTAATCAAATATGGATTTGAAAGTTGGTCAAGTTTATCAAGTTCATAAAGTTTGTAAAGTTGTGTGGTGGAAGAAGTAGGTTGGACTTAATTTCTGCCAATCTTAAATCATAATTTTCAAATCAGAGCAAACATTTTTCCCGGCAATCGCTTTACAATTCCTTCAAATTCCATATTCAACAAGGCAGCAGCAACACGGCTTGTAGTGATTTGCATTTCGAAGCAGATTTCGTCTATGCTCATTTCTTTGTTTTTGTTCAGGAGATTTACGATAGTTTCTTCATCAGCGGTCAGATTTATAAAGAGTTTGCGCTGCAGGTTTTCTTTTTTGGGTTTCTCAACCTCCCATCCCAATAAATATTTAATATCGTCGGCCGATTGTACCAAAGAGGCTTTATTTACTTTAATAAAATAGTTGCATCCCTCTGAATAAGGATCATCAAT
>CAYYQJ010000465.1:0-3278 GCA_964473775.1 uncultured Bacteroidales bacterium
GTTCTCCCATTTTTTTGTGCAGTTTAATACACAAAATTACACCTTTTCTCTTTTAGTCTGTGTTGGTTGCGAATTTTTCAGCAAACCCTATTTAATTTCTTATTAGGATAAACACCTGTTTACATATCATCCTATAGATTCAATTAGAATAATTTCCCCAAATTATAATCATTGGTAAACCCAATTTTACTTACTTTGTATCCAATAAAGTTTAGGTTTAATTAGTTTTATGCGAATAGTAATTCAAAGAGTAACACAGGCATCGGTGGTGATAAACAATTCCGAAACCCGCAATATAGGTAAAGGAATCCTGATATTATTAGGTGTGGAAGATGCAGATAATACCGATGATATTGAGTGGTTGTGTGGCAAAATAGCCCGATTGCGCATCTTCGGAGATGAAAATGGAGTGATGAATCTTTCGGTGGGAGAGGTGTCGGGAGAGATAATGGTCATCAGCCAATTCACGCTTCATGCATCTACCAAAAAGGGGAATCGTCCGTCGTATATCAGGGCTGCCAAACCCGAAATTGTCATACCACTTTACATGGAGTTTATACATACCCTGCAAAAAGAAACCAATAAACCCATTGTTTGTGGCGAGTTTGGTGCCTACATGCAAGTATCGCTTTTGAATGATGGGCCTGTAACCATACTGATTGATTCGAAGGCAAAAGAATAGTATTTTGATTATTTGAACAGAATTTGTCTTCATTTTTTATTTACCCTATGTTTACTTAAAGAAATTTCTCTTCGATTCAATCAAAAGTCTTTCTCCAAAACAAACTAAATGGTTATATTTGCAACCGTAATAAATAAGTAATTATGGAAACCATAGAAAAAACAATTTTGTTCACCTCTGCCGATCTTCAAATGGCTTATACCACTCACTTTCAGAAAATGTATCCTTTGCGAAGCCGGTTGTTGCTATTCGTGGGAATATTATCATTTTTGGTTGGAGCCATGTTACTTACTTTTCAGTTTTTTTCAGAGAAACACGATTACACCAATTGGGCTTCCTGGTTTCTGCTTTGCTATGGAGTAACTATTGCCGTCTTATATTTCTTTAATATGAAACGTCTTGGTGTCCGTATGTATAAAAAGATGCCTGATTTTAAAAACCCATTCAATTATAAATTTACAGAAATTAATATTGAGGTGAGTGGCACCAATGTAAACTCTAACAACAACTGGGAATATTATCAGTCGGCACTCATCACACCCAATGTTATTATGATTTATCCTAATAAATTTCGCTTTAGTCTTTTTCCTAAGAAATACTTTACTGATGAAGAATTCAATCAGCTTAAGAAATGGGTTTCGGCTAAAATTAAAACCAAAGAAATAAACTAATGAACTTTCTTGAACTTGCGAAAAACCGCCAAAGCGTTCGTAAATACCTTAACAAACCCGTAGAACCGGAAAAGATAGCCCGTTGCATAGAAGCAGCCCGATTGTCACCTTCGGCATGTAATTCTCAGCCATGGAAGTTTATTATTGTGGATGATGCAAAACTGAAAGACAGCATTGGACGCGAAACGTATAACACTTTTGTTTCGTTCAATAAATTTGTGAAAGAAGCTCCTGTAATTGCAGTTATTGTTATGGAGAAACCCACCATGATATCTCAGATTGGAGGCCGTATAAAAGATAAGGATTTTTACCTGATTGATATTGGCATTGCTGCCGAACATTTTTGTTTGCAGGCTGCCGAAGAAGGTTTGGGGACTTGTATGTTGGGCTGGTTTAATGAGAAAAAGATTGCAGAAATGCTTCATCTTCCAAAAAGCAAACGTATCGGATTGTTGATTACCTTAGGTTATTCGGATAGTTCTTTGCGAGAAAAAATACGTAAGACTACCGACGAAATTTTAAAATATAACTCCTATGAATGATTCATTACAGGGCATCAACCTGTCGTTGTTGCAGGATGCCGATTTAAAAAACAAAGTGGTACTAATCAGGGTTGACCACAATGTGGTTAAGAAAGGTATCATTCATGATCCTTACCGTATTGATGCCACTCTGGGAACCCTTTTTTATATTATTGCGAAAGGCGGAAAAATCATATTGATGACTCATGCCGGCAGGCCAAAAGTAAAAAAGACAGGGGAGATAGTGATTTCAGAGGATACTTCCATTCAACCTATAGTGGATTATCTGCAAAATAAACTTCATATCACCCTAAAGGTTCCCGAATTTCAGCCTTATGGCACTCAGGGATATTTAGGTATAGAAACTTCCATCAATCATCTTATTCGCGATTTGAAAGAAACCGATATCGATGGTATTTATCTGCCAAACACCCGCTGGTTTGCAGGAGAAGAAGCCAAAGATGACAGCGCCGACCGCTTTGCTTATCAGCTGGCAGGATTGGCCGATATTTTTGTGAACGATGCCTTTGGTTCATGGCAGGCACATGCTTCAACAGTTAAGGTGGCTAAATATCTGCCCTCTTATGCAGGATTTCTTATGCAAAAAGAAATAGCCAACCTCGACCGTATTTACAATCCTATCCGTCCATTTGTTTCGGTGGTGGCAGGTTCCAAATTCGATACAAAGGTTGACTCTTTGAACGCCTTATTGAAAGTAAGCGATTATCTGGTGCTTGGCGGAGTGATTTACAATGCTTATCTCTGTGCCAAGTATGGTATGGAAATAAAAGGTATAGAAGCCGAGGATATTGAGCTTGCTAAAAACTTTGTGGAATATGCTGCACAATTTCCGGGAAAACTCATTGAGTTGCCTTTTATTGTTGAATCGGATAGCATGGATGGAAAACTACCCGGACAATTCCGCACACATAACATTGCCGACTTGAAACCTGGCACCAAATTGAATTATGTGCTGGATGTTGACCCTTCTTCATTTCAAACAGATAACGTAAAGAAGATATTTTCGGAAGCAAAAACCATATTTGTTAATGCTGTGATGGGCTATACACCTTATTTTAACGAGGGAACCATCGCGCTTGACGAATTGATTGATACCAATAGTTCAGCAATAAAATTATATGGAGGAGGAGATACCATGCAAGAGTTAAAACGTCTGTTGCCAGGCTTATACATTGTAGCCCTTGATAGTCCAAAGTATTATATTTTTACAGGTGGAGGCGCTGTATTGAAAGCCATTCAGGAAGGAAGTGTATCGGGGCTGGAACCAATTAAAGCATTGATTAAAGACAAAGGATAAGAATAGGTATTTCATAAAATGAGTAATGAAATCGGCTTATTCATTAAAAGGTGTGCTAGGATAGAAACTGTGTTAATCTAAAATAG
>CAYYQJ010000466.1:0-3270 GCA_964473775.1 uncultured Bacteroidales bacterium
TACACGGCTCTGAACACTCTTTCCCTACACGACGCTCTTCCGATCTCATTTGACAGATATGGCAATGCACACTGCATTGCTACTTTTTACTTATTTTTTAATATTAAGATCTATTTCAAAAACTCTATAAATCAAAATGATGAATCTTATTAACTTTTTTAAAAATTTATTTTTAAATCCCTGATTGCATGGAATTGCATTCCCCGCATTTCAATAATCTATAATCACGGATGAAGTAATATATTGCGATAGCTGTGACTAGAAGAAAACAAAATGCGAGTTTAAAAAACCTTCTTCAACTCTTCCTTATCAGGATAAGTAATTAAAACTGCGCGATGGGCTCCATAAAAAACAAAGAAACTACCTGCTGCCACTGCCGAAACTTTTGCTTCTTTTACAGCACTTACAAAATGATTGATGCTGCCAGCACCACCCAACGCAATTACAGGAATGGTAAGCGCTTCAGAAACCTTTTTTAATAAATGTAAATCATAGCCAGCAAAAGTCCCGTCTCTGTCCACCGAGTTCAACAGAATTTCGCCTGCACCTTTCTCTTCCAGCATCTGCACATATTCAAGTACATCCAAAGAAGTGTTTTTCCCATTGATATGATGATACACACGGTCTTTACCCAGAAAATCCTTTTTCACATCCACCGCAGCCATTATACTTTGCGAGCCACTGATGTCGGCCGCTCTCGAAATAAAATCAGGATTTAATATTGCATAAGAGTTTATGCAGACCTTTTCCACGCCCAGACGTGTTAGTTTTTTAATATCCTCAATGCTTCTCACCCCTCCCCCATAGCCAAAAGGCATAAAAACCTCGTTGCTAATCTTTGCTATCAGATTATAATCAGGCCCACGATTTTGTTTAGATGCCTCAATATCTATAAAAAGCAACTCATCCACTTCCTTATCGTTAAAAATCCTAACGGCATTGATGGGGTCGCCAACATAAATCGGATTCTTAAACTTTACGGTTTTCACCAGGCCACCATTTTGCAGCAGCAAACAGGGTATCACTCTAACCTTTAACATAAGCAGGCGATTCTACAAAGTTTTGTATCAGTTTCAAACCATATTTATGACTCTTTTCAGGATGAAACTGAGTGGCATAAATATTCTGTACCTGCACAGCCGAGGCAAATTCAAATCCAAAGAAAGTTGCTGCTGCAATATCCTCATTATGCTTGCATTTCAGATAATAAGAATGCACAAAATAAAAACTGGCATCGGGCCACATATCCTTAAAAAGGAGGTCATTCTTTTTTATCGCCACATCATTCCACCCCATGTGTGGTATTCGCAGGTTTTTAAGCGAAGTGTCGAAAGCAAATTTATAGCAATGCGCATCCAGCCAGCCAAGTCCGGGCAAACTGCCTTCTTCGCTGCCATGAGTGAAAAGCTGCATTCCAAGACAGATACCCAGAATAGGTGTTTTATCCTGAAGCACTTTCTTATTAAGAACTTCTAAAAGATTCATTTCGGCAAGATTTCTCATGCCATTATCAAAAGCACCTACACCAGGCAAAATCAGTTTGGTGGCTTCAGCAATTACAGATATTTCGGAACTAACCACACATTCGCCACCAGCCTTTTTTATCATATTGGCTATGGACCCTATGTTGCCTACACCGTAATCGATAATTACAATCATTTTTTCACCTTTGGCTCTTCAATCACCCCTTTTTTCTTTCTGAATTCAAAAAATCAACAGAGAACATTCATAATTGTTGTTAGTAAAAAAAAGAGGAGACAAATTATTTTATCTCCTCAAAATTATATTATTTTATGATAACGGAATCAATCCGTGTGAAAATTATCTTTTATGTAACTTTTCGTCAGATACCGTTAGTTTCTTCCTTCCGTTCGCTCTGCGGTTGGCTAAGACCCTACGGCCATTGGCTGATTGCATTTTTTTACGGAAGCCATGATTGTTTCTTCTTTTGCGTTGCGAAGGTTGAAAGGTTCTTTTCATTTTCTTGTTTTTTTTAAGGAGTGCAAAAGTAAGGTTTTTTTTTATTCTGACAAATTAATTGCTGGCTTTTTATGTTTAAATCGCTTTAATTCACGTACAATCCTTTTCAGGAACCTTGATTAATCACTTTTTCAATACTATTCCACAACAGATTGGCAGTAATATCCCACGAGAACTTTTGTTGAATCAGGTTTGCTTTTTTTATCATTTCCATTCCCAAATCTTTATCAGTAGCTATTTTATTCATTGCATCAGCAATATCTGCAGGATTAAATGGGTCAGTTAAAAGGGCAGCATTACCGGCAACTTCAGGCATGGAAGTAACATTGGATGTAATAACCGGTACTTCGCAACGGAATGCTTCAAGGATAGGAATACCAAAACCTTCAAAGTAAGAAACGTAAGTTAAAGCTGCTGCAGATGCCAGACATGAATTCAGTTCTTCTTCGCCCAAACGACCTGTGAAGATAATATCCTCTTTAAATTGCATTTGGTTATAAACAGACTCTATTTCTTTAGTCCACCATTTCCGGGCTCCAACAATCAGCAATTTATGATTTAAAGAAGTGTTTTTTCTGAAGATATCAAAAGCCAGAAATAAATTTTTCAGGTTTTTTCGTGGATGTAAGGCGCCAATAAAAATGAAATAATCGCAACCGGAAGTATATTTTTCTTTAACCGCAATTTTTTTCACATCGGAAACCGGATGAAACATGATATTGGCCCCATTATAAACTACATCAATTTTATCGGCAGGAATAAGATATCTCTCCTGAATGTCTTTTTTAGAAAACTCTGAAACTGTAGCAATCCTTTTGGCTTTTAGTGCAAAGCGTGGAAAAAAATAACGGTAATATCGGATAATAATCCAGGGCAAATCTTTAGGAAAATGTTCAAAGTTCAAGTCATGAATAACGGCAAGTTGTGGCACTTTTGATTTAAGAGATAAATATCCATCAGGCGAAATAAATAGATCTGCTTTTACCTTTTTCAAAATCTTTGGCACAGAAAATTCGAACCAGATATAAAACAATAAGGGATGCCTTGCCTGAGGGCCAATCACTATTGGAACCACATTTTCAGCAAATACAAATTCCTTAGCAAAAGGTCGGTCGAATATAAAATAAAAGGTATGTTCGGGATGATTTTGAGTAATACGTTTCAGCGTTTCAAAAGCAAACCACCCAATACCTTCCAGTTTGCCTTTCAAAAGCAAACGTGTATTGACAACAATATTCAAAACTCCGGAAGTTTAAATTTCAATATTATACTCCCTGATTTTTCTATATA
>CAYYQJ010000467.1:0-3267 GCA_964473775.1 uncultured Bacteroidales bacterium
CGGCTCTGAACACTCTTTCCCTACACGACGCTCTTCCGATCTCGGAAATACTTGCGGAAATTCAACAAACCAATTGAAGGCTTTACTGCCTGCCACAGCCGGGTCGTCAATTAAAGAGTTGCCACATTTGATATTTTTACTTAAATCATTTAGTTTGCGATTGGGGCGGGCGGTTCTTAACCAAAGTGAGAGGCGGGCAATTTCGACACTTTCTTCGTTCAGGTCAACGCCAAAGAGGTTGTTTTCGAGAATGCTGTTTTCGATATCGCTAAGTATTAAAGCATCTCCAAATAATTTTGCTTGCAATTCATCGATATAACGATGTTCGTTTATTAAGAAATCCAGTGCTTGATTTAGAAAGGCACCTGAACCACAGGCAGGGTCGCAAATCTTAATCTGCAAAAGCCAGTTGCGATAATTGATTAGTTTATCAGCTAAGGTTTGTTTGGTTTGTTTTTGAATTTTTTTATCGGAAATATAGTCTGCTTCGTTTATCTGAAGTTCGGTTTTCTTTTCAGTGCAGAGTTTACCTACAGTGTTATCGACAATGTATTTTGTGATGTATTTGGGAGTGTAGAATATTCCATCCTTTTTGCGTTTGGTTTTTGATTTGTCGAGTTCTTTGCCTTCGATTTCAGATTGTATTTCTTCTATCTCATTTAAACTGTGCTCAAAAATATGCCCAAGAATATCGACATCTACTTCGGTATCGAAATCATAATTGCTTAATCGTAAAGTGTGTTCGAATAAAATGTTGTCATCAATAACAATATTGTCGAGAATTCTGTCGGGCAAAAATAAACCACCGTTATAAGGAAAGATGTCGTACTTCTTTCCTTTACGTCCAATGTTTAAATAATGAAAATAGGTATTAAATCTTTCCCAGAGTGGCTTGTAGCTATCAAGTTCTATAAGTTGTTTCCATTCGTCCAGAATGGTTCTGATAGAATTGGGTGGAAGCAATTGCCTGTCTTCAGCAAAAAATATAAACAGAAATCTATCGAGAAGTTTTTGTGTTTTTTTAAACAGAACCAGCTTGTCGAATTGTGGATTTTGCTGAACAATATTTTGATACAAAACCCTTCTAAAGGCAGAATAATCAGCATAAAGTTTCTTTGTAATTATATCTTCGGTGCTGAGGGATTCGTCTTTAATTTGTTTGGGTATTCCTTTTGAAATATTATCGAATGAAAGGCAGAGATATAATAATTCAAATTCTTTTTCTGTAAGAGTAAAGAGATTAAATTCAATGTGTTCAATAGCATTATCAATATAAAACCGAAGTTTTTCGAAGTTGGAAATAATTACATAAACACATTCGGGTTGATTGTTTTTATAGCCAAAGGCTTGTTCTTCCACTTTGCCTAAATCGGTAGTATCAGTTCCTTTAAGTTCAATAACTCCTTTTACTTTATCATTTAATAATATAGCACCATCTACCTTTTTGGCATCCTTAATATTCTTGTATTCGGTTGTGAGATTGAAATTTTTTTTGGGATTTTTGGTATAACCCAATGTTTCAACAAATAAATCGGTGAGAAACCCTTCCTGATATTGTTCTTCTTTGCTGTTTCTAATATTCTCCTGATGTATGGGATTATGGAAATGTTCTTTAAATATTCCATAAGCAACAGCAACTTTTTGCTTATCTAAGGTTTTCAGGTATTTATTAATTACAGAATTTTGAAAAAAAGGCATGGTTGATTTTGATTTTAATTCAGTACAAATTTATAAATTAATTGATTATTGAGATGGATTTGTTGATAAAAATTACATTAGGTGGAATTTGCTATAGGGTTAATTGGTGGGATGGAAATGTTTGGCTCTTAGCTGAGCTAGGAGAGGGAGGGGCATGTTTATGATCCAGGGGCTTCACCCCTGGCTACCAATATGTCGCACCTACGGCGCTATGAAAGACAGTTTGCGACGTTTGACCGCAATACTGTTAGAAATTGGCAGGCTGTTGGCCAGAGCGTTAGGGATTGGAGAGGAAAGCCCGCAGCGTAGCGAGAACTTGGAACGCAAAGCCCGACCTGAAAGGGAACGCCCAAATTAATCTATTCTAATCTTTATACCTCGCGATGCGGGTAATTCCTCCGCGTACCTTATCATTTATTTTAACCAGAATTTCGGTATCCAATGGCAATAATAAATCGACGCGTGAGCCAAATTTAATAAAACCCAGTTGTGTAGATTGCGTGGCATCAAGTCCTTCGGTGGCATAACAAACAATACGGCGGGCCACAAAACCGGCTATCTGACGCATCAATATGGGGCTTTTGCGGCCTTCGGGCTGTATAATAATGGTGGTATGTTCGTTTAAGAAAGATGATTTCGGATTGCGGGCAATCAGATAGCGGCCCGAATAATAATCGTCTTTAATCACCTTGCCGCTAACAGGAAACCAATTGATATGCACATTATGAAGCGACATAAACACAGAAACCTGTATGCGTTTTTCGTTCAGAAAACGTTCTTCCATCACCTCTTCAATAGCCACCACCACTCCGTCGGCCCCACTTAAAATGGCATTATCATCTTTGGTGCGCTCCAGATTGGGCTCGCGAAAAAAACGTATCACTATTCCTAATAAAACCAGGGTGGTAAGCAATACCATAAGGTTTATCCATAAATAAAAATGTCCGTAAAAAAACAAAGGGATATTAATTAATAAAACAATGATAAGGCTGATGATGATGGTTCCGAAACCTTCCTTGTGAATTTTCATAAAGTGTTGCTAATAAAAAAATAAATGTAAATAAAAACGAGGGGGGCCGAAAAAAACACGCAATCAAATCTGTCGAGAATGCCGCCGTGTCCGGGCAATATAGTGCCTGTATCTTTGGTATGAACGCTGCGTTTAAACATAGATTCCACCAAATCGCCATAGCCGCCCACCACAGTGATGATGATGGCAATAGCTGCCCAATGATAGAAGGGGAGGTCTTTAAAAATAAGCGAGATAACCCATGCAGTGATGATGCCCATCACAAAGCCGCCCAGGCTGCCTTCCCAGCTTTTTTTTGGAGAAATGCGTTCGAACAAACGGTGTTTGCCAAAAGCCATACCTGCCAGATAAGCAGCAGTATCCACCAGCCAGGTGATGATAAAAAAAGCCAGCAAAATATGAGTATTAAATTCGCCCCTAAACTGAAAAGGACTATAAAAAAAGTTGAGTAAGCCCAGAGGCAGAGCAATATAAAAAACACCCAGCAGGGTATAGGAGATCGGAAGAGCACACGTCTGAACTCCAGTCACCTGAAGCTA
>CAYYQJ010000468.1:0-3261 GCA_964473775.1 uncultured Bacteroidales bacterium
TAAATTCTGATACGATAAGTTGGGTGTTGTCAGTGTAGGTTGAGTTTTTCATTGATAGTATTTTACTCTGATTTATAAGGTGCGACATTGGGCATATCATTAGGCACGACATTTATGTCGTGTATAAATTTGACGGGGGGTAAAGGCTTTAGCCGAAAATAATTCATGATAATGCTGATTGTTTATTTAGTTTTGGCTAAAGCCGATTCAACCGTCGTGTTTACAACGCCATAAATGGCGTTGCTAATTAATGAGTTTGCCACAGATTCAAAGATTTATTAATACGATTTGTCTTTCCATTACCCAAACATTATTTTTACCTTGTTGAGAGCTTCCACCAGGATATCAACTTCCTGTTTGGTATTATAGATTGCAAATGAGGCGCGCACGGTGCCGGGTATTTTATAGAAATCCATCAGTGGCTGTGTGCAATGATGCCCGGTGCGGACTGCAATGCCCAGTTTATCGAGTATGATGCCCACATCATAAGGATGTATGTTGTCGAGCTGAAAAGATATCACCGAAGCTTTGTGTGCTGAAGTTCCAATGATGCGAAGGCCGGCAATGTTGAGTAATTCGCGGGTGGCATATTCAAGCAAATCGGTTTCGTGGGCGGCAATGGTTTCGTAGCCAATATCTTTTATAAAATGAATGGCTTCCATCAATGCAATGGCATCGCCCACATTGGGAGTGCCAGCCTCGAATTTGAAAGGCAATTCGTTATAAGTGGTTTTGTCGAAGGTAACGGTTTTAATCATTTCGCCACCACCCTGATAAGGGGGCAATTCGTTCAGCAGTTTTTCTTTTCCATACAAAACGCCGACACCCATGGGGCCGTACATTTTGTGGGACGAAAAACAAAACAAATCGCAATCCAATTGCTGAACATCTATGTTGATATGCGAAATGGACTGAGCGCCATCAATCATCACAGGGATGTTTAGCTGATGGGCTGCATCAATGATTCTTTTGATATCATTCACGCTTCCAAGTGTGTTGGAAACATGAGTGATGGCCACGATGCGGCAATGCGAGTCGAGCAACTTTTCGAATTCAGAGAATATGATGGTTCCTGATTCGTCGATGGGTATCACTTTAAGATGTGCCCCACTGGCCTCGCAAGCCATTTGCCAGGGCACGATGTTGGAATGATGTTCCATGGTTGAAATCAACACAGTGTCGCCTTCTTTCAGGAATTTTTTACCAAAAGAAGATGCTACCAGATTGATGGATTCGGTGGTGCCGCGGGTGAAAATAATTTCGTGGGCATGACGTGCATTGATGAACTGCTGAATGGTTTTACGGCTTTCTTCAAAGGCAGCAGTGGCTTGCTGGCTTAAATAATGTACGCCGCGGTGGATGTTGCTATTGATGGTTTTATAGTAATTATCCAGAGCTTCAATCACCCTAAGGGGCTTCTGATTGGTGGCTGCATTATCGAAATATACCAGAGGTTTGTTGTAAACCATCTGGTTGAGGATGGGGAATTGTTGGCGTATGTTGTTGATGAAATTTGGGTCGGTCATGGATTATAATTTACTCATATCGATTTCAAAATTCACCATGTCGTTTTCTTTGCAATGCAACACACATTGGTCGCAAATAGAAAGTTCGCCTTTCAAACGTTTCACAATCATGCTGTCGATGCGTTCGCGTAGCACTTCAATATTGATTTTGTTGACAATCTCGGCAGCGAAGGCATACATAAGCAGCATTTTGGCATTGCGGTCGCAAATACCACGCGATTTAATGTAGAACAAGGCTTCGGGATCCAACTGACCCACTGTGGAGCCATGACTGCACTTCACATCATCGGCATATATTTCCAGTATGGGTTTGGTGTTGATGCTGGCTGTGTCGGTAAGCAGTATGTTCTTGTTGCTCTGGAAGGCTTCGGTTTTCTGTGCATCGCGATGCACATGGATGTAGCCATTGAACACAGCGCTTGCGTTGTCGTCCATGATGCCTTTAAACTGCTCGTAACTTTTGGTGTTGGGAGCAATATGTTCGATATAAACCTGATTGTCCACATGCTGGTTTTTGTCAGCCAGATAAAGACCATACACCCTAGCTTCGGAGCCTTCGCCTTTTAAATTCACCTGAGTTTCGTTGCGTATCAGCCCGCCATTAAAAGTGAGGGTATTGGTATTGACGATGCTGTTTTTCTCCTGTTCAAAGAATGTGTTGGTGATGATGGCAGAAGAATTGTCTTTATTCTGCATCTTATAGAAATCAATCTCTGAATTCTCGTCCACAAATACTTCGGTAACCGAATTGATGAAACTGGATTTATGTTTTATGGATTCGTCGCAATAAACCAGTGTGAGTTTTGAGTTTTTACCTAATACAATGAGATTGCGTGGCTGAACGAAAATGTTTGCTGCAATATTCACAATGTTTACCATCTGAATGGGCTTCTCGATAATCACATCGTCAGGCACATAAATAAAGATGCCGTCCTGTGCAAAAGCAGTATTCATGGCAATCATGCCGTTGGTTTTGTAACCGGCATATTTGCTGTAATGTTTTTGAATGATTTCGGGATAGGCTTTGAAAGCACTTGACAGACTGCCGACAATAACGCCGTTGGGGAGTTCGGTTAAAGGGGCATTGTTGTAGATGTACCATCCGTTTACCTGAGTGAAGAGATAGGTTTCGAAATTATGGATTTCGCAACGGAAAATCTTATCTATATCCACCTTTCCTTCAAAAGGATTGAAGTAGAAATTATAGCTGAGTGCGAGAGATTCCAGCAGGCTGGTGTTTCTCCATTTTTCTATGCTTTGATTTGGGAAACCATTCAATGAAAACGAATCAATAGCTGATTTTCTTAAACCGGAGATATGGGGTGAGTCGTTCCGGCAAATATCCATTTGATTTTGCTGAAACAAATCAAGGATGCGTTCCTTATCAGGAACAATTTCTATTGAGCTCATAACTATGCGTTTTCTAATTCTTCTTTAATCCAGTCGTATCCTTTGGCTTCGAGTTCAAGTGCGAGTTCTTTGGTGCCCGATTTTACGATGCGGCCTTCGAACAATACATGAACAAAATCAGGAACAATATAATCGAGCAAACGTTGATAATGGGTAATCACCACAAAAGAATTATCTGCTCTACGCAGTTTGTTGACGCCATTGGCAACAATTTTAAGTGCATCGATATCGAGACCTGAATCTGTTTCGTCTAAAATGGCCAGTGTAGGTTCTAACATGAGATCGGAAGAGCACACGTCTGAACTCCAGTCACCTGAAGCTATCT
>CAYYQJ010000469.1:0-3261 GCA_964473775.1 uncultured Bacteroidales bacterium
AATGCACCACCTTATCTTCGGCAAATTCGTCTCCCACATAAAAATCGAAATTCCGACCTATAATCAATCCCGAATCAGCCGATTTTGCATTCCATGCCGCAAACGATGTGCATCCAACCAGATTGTAATTTTGCAGCATGTGCCCAATATCATGCGCCCCATGATAGTTCATGATGCGCTGATATTTACTCCCTATTTCATTAAAATCATCGGAAGCCGATTGAGCCACCCCGTTTATCTCCTGAAGAAATTCGGGCTTGATATAATGGTCGATGTTTCGGTTAAACACCGCAAGCATCAATCGCAAAAAGCGCAGATAACTATCAGATGGCACCATTTTATGAATCTGTTCTACAAAAGCTTTTTCCTGTTTATACACCAGGGCCTTGCTTAATTTCCCTGCCACATATCCCCGCTGATAGGCCTCTCCTTCGGTAAACATTTCATACAATCCCGAATGGCTGTGATGCAGCCACGAATGCTGACACACCCATAAAGAATCACTTTTTTTTGCTACCGCAAAGGCCGAAGTATCCAAATCGGGCGGCTTGGGAGGGTCAATGGTCAGGCTTTTATGTAGCCACAAAGTAGCCAGTGCGGAGAGAAGTATAACTGTAATAAAAAATATGAAAAGCTTCCTTTTCATTTATCCCGCTTCATTAATTTTTTCAACCAGATGTTTCATGCCCAGCAATTCAGAGCAGGTGGTTACCGAACCAATGGTTACGCCCAACACTCCATGCAGAATGATGTTTTGTCCCGTAAGGAAAAGGTTCGGAATTTTAGTTTTGGTAGAAATCAGGGTTTTCAAAGGCTCGTTACAATCTTTCAGAATGCCATACAGCGAGCCATCCACCGTGCCAGTATAATCGCGGTAAGTGAGCGGACTGGATGAATACACCTTTTTGATTTTGCTGCGGAATCCCGGAAAACGAACCTCCACCAAATTGAGCAACTGCTCTGTTTTTTGTTGTTTAAACTCCAGATAACTATTGCCGCGTTTACCAATTTGAGTGCATTCCCATTCCCGAACATCCCTGATATCCATGTAGGCCATGATGGTGGCGCAATCAGCAAATTGCTGATGTTTGGCCGAAGCAGGTGTGATGAGCAGAAAATTATAAGGCCAATCGTCGCCCGTATTGTCAAGCGTTAACCATACATCATCCTTTTTATAAAAATACTCATTATGATTGAGATATTCGAACTCATTTTCGTTAAACGCCACATAAAGCGTAAAGTTTGAAGTGGTATTTTCCAGATTCATGATGCGCTCACGATAGGCTTTGCGCAGATGGGGTTCGTCAATCATGCGCAGGGTTTGGGCCGGATGTATGCTCGAAATAAAGCGCTTGGCCTCATATTGTTCTCCATTGCTTAGCTTCACTCCTATGAGTTCTTTATGATGAAACACAAAATTTTCTACCTTAGCATTGGTAAGAATTTTTCCACCATGCGCCTCAATAGAAGCTGATAGCAAATCGGCAATCTGCGAACTGCCATTCACCATTCGCCAAGAGCTTTCGATAAACGAATTGTTCACCAGCGCATGAACATACAAAGGCGTTTTTTCGGGCAAACCGGCATACAATGGATTGGTGCCTGCCAACACATTCTGTAACTTGATATCAGAAGTAATGTTTCGAATATATTCATGAGCATTTTCCGAAAAAAACTGCAATTCTGAAATTTCAAGAGTTTTATATTCTATATTGTATAAAGGAAAATGATTGCAAATATCCTGAAGTTTCTGAACATAATCTTTCAGGGCCTGACGTTCTTTGGGAAATTCTTGTGCCAGGGTATCCACAAAAAGTTCGTGTCCCATGGCAAATTTATATTCCACAGGGTCGTTTTCGAACTTAATCACATCAAAAGCCTCGTTGTCCATCCGACGGATATCGAGCTTGTCCATCAGTCCGAAATATTTAAAATAGCGGTTCAGCGACTGACCTTCGTCCAATCCACCAATATAATGTATGCCCGTATCGAACACACAATCGTTGCGCGTAAAGTTTTGCAAGCAACCGCCAATTTGATAATGTTGCTCAAGAATACATACCTTAAACCCTTCTTTACTCAGTATATAGCCGCACTGCAAGCCACTCAGGCCACTGCCAATAATAATGACGTCGTATTTTTCCATAAGAAGAATTGTTGACTGTTTTAGTAGTTTAAATTAGTTTTGCAAAGATACAATAAGTACTTAAAGTGACCTAAAGTTTGGAATACTTAAAGTTGGAAATGGGAATATTGTAGGGGCGAATTGCATTCGCCCATTGTTGAATATTGAACATTAATTAATTCTCCATGCTCAATGCTCGATTTTCAATTTTCAACGGACGTTCAATAGCCCTATTCCTCGAGCGAAGTCGGGAGGTTTGTGCTATATTGCAATTAGCTCTCGACTACGCTTGGGCAAGCTACAAAGCATTAAATCAACTAATCACGAATTTATTAATCATTGAATTACAAACTAAATCAAAAAAAAATCATTCACATGGCGGATAATTTCCGCCTCCAGTCTTTACGATTCCGCCTCCAGTCTTTACGTTTCCGCCTCCGGTCTTTACGATTCCGCCTCCAGTCTTTACGATTCCGCCTCCAGTCTTTACGTTTCCGCCTCCAGTCTTTACGATTCCGCCTCCAGTCTTTACGATTCCGCCTCCAGTCTTTACGTTTCCGCCTCCAGTCTTTACGATTCCGCCTCTGGTGTTCACGATTCCTCCTCCGGTCATTACATTACCTCCTGTTGTATTTCGAAAGTGAAAAGTCAATTTTTTCCAACTTTTTTTGAAAAATTAAGTAATGGTATTAAAAAAGAAAGTTCGTGCTTTAACAAGTAAAATACGAACTTCTTCCTTTTATTATGTCCTATAAAAGAATTAAGCAGGCGTCATCACTTCCTGCTTATTTCCGAAAATATCTTCTTCGTAGGTAACGATAATTATCTTTGAGGAATAAATGGTTTAGGATCACTCCATACTCCCCGTCCTTTTGAATTGGCCGCAGCCACACGGAAAAAAACTTCAACTCCACGTTTCAGATTTTTAATAATAAGAGATGTACTACTCTTAATTGTTAAAACATCCTCAAATTTATCTTCTTCTTTTGACCCGATAGCCATCTGCACAACATACCATTGTGATTTTTTATCCAAATCGGTTTCAGCTTCAATTTTTTCAAGATATATTTTTGCAGAGTTATCTTCTCTCCAACCTTCCACTTTTTTAATTCTTTGTTGTAATGGAATTTGATGAG
>CAYYQJ010000470.1:0-3250 GCA_964473775.1 uncultured Bacteroidales bacterium
TAGTTACCTGTGCATCGCTTTTGTAGTTACAGAAATACCACAAGCCATCATTTCCAGAGGCATCGCTGGCATATGAACATTTATAAACCACCAGGTCGGCATCGCTTTTGTATGAGGCAACATACACTTTCACCTTGGCATCGCTTTTGTATTCGCACGAAAACACCTTCTGGGCATTGGCGGCTGAGATTCCTACAAGCAGTGCAATCATAAACACACTGATTTTTAATAGATTTTTCATAACATTTGGTATTTGGTTTTTAATTTGCAAAAAATTATTCCTAAAGTAATAAATCTTATATTTTTTTTAAGGTAAACACGAAGTTTTCCATGATAAGATTAGCCAGCAGTTGTTTGCAGGCATTTTCTACCATAGCATTGGCAGCCTTTTCGTCTTTGGCATCCAGTTCTATGGATATGTGTTTTCCTATTCTAACATCGGTAATCTCTTGTATTCCTATGTTTTTAAGTCCGGATGTTACGGCTTTGCCCTGTGGGTCGAGTAACTCTTTTAAGGGCATAATGTCAATTTCAGCTCTGAATTTCATGTGTTCTTTTATTAAAAAAATCAATTAATGATAAAACGATGTACAAAATTATAATAAATGGGATAGCAACAAAGTAAAATAATAAAATTAATGTGAGCGAAACAATGATAAACACATAGCGAATCTGGTTTTCTTTCCATTTAAACGACTTAAATTTCATGGCTATCAGTGGTAATTCAGATACCAAAAGAAAGGATAACAGCAAGGTAGCCGAAATCAGAAATATGGGATGCGTAATAATTGTAAACAACGTATCGTCCCAGGGAAACAAAGGCGATTCCATTTTCTGGCTCACTATAGGCAGAAAAGAAAAAATCACCAGTGCATTGGCAGGAGTAGGCAATCCGATAAAATGGTCTGTTTGTCGCACATCAATATTAAACTTTGCCAGTCGCCATGCCGAAAAAATGGGAATTATAAAGGCAATAAAAGGAGTAAATTCAGGCAGATTGAATTTTCCGCCATGCAAACTAAGTGTGAGCAACTGAAACATGGCTACACCCGGTGCCAGACCAAAAGATATCACATCGGCCAAAGAATCTAATTGAGTGCCTAAATCTGATTTCACATGAAGCAATCTGGCAACAAAACCATCGGCAAAATCGAACACAGCCGCGGCAAGAATCAGAAAAACAGAAGTCATAAAGTCACCCTGATACAAATAGTAAACAGCAATGCTTCCGCATAATAAATTAAGGCAGGTGATATAATTGGCAATATTTGAACGAATCTTCATCACAGTATTTATTACAAAAATAATATTTTACCGTAACTTTGCACACTCTGATCTCATTTTATTGTAAAAAAAACTTCTTATGAAGAAATTTGTCGGTCTGTTTGCTTCTGTTTTATGTGTTTGTTTCTGTTCGTGTTCGGGCTCGCATACCTCAAAAAACAACACTGCCACCGAACCCGAAAAAGGCAAGGTGATTCCATCGGTTACTTGTGTGAAAAATGTGTCGCATACCTATGCGCTTTACCTCCCTTCAAACTACAATGCGGAAAAGAAATATCCAGTTATCATTTGTTTCGACTCTCATGCTTCGGGAACTAAACCAGTGGAATTGTTTAAAGAACAGGCGGAGAAGTATGGCTACATTTTGGCGGGTTCCAATGTTTCTAAAAACGGAACACCCATGCAAAACACTTTTGAGCATTATGATATATTGCTTGATGATTTGATCACGCGATTTAATATTGATAAACAAAGAATTTATACCTGCGGCTTTTCGGGTGGCAGTCGGGTGGCTAGTTCTATAGCCATTTCTAAAGGCGGCATTGCCGGTGTGATAGGATGTTCGGCAGGATTTCCTGAAGTGAAAGAGGGTATTCCACAGAAGTTTGATTTCTTTGGTTATGCCGGAAACGACGATATGAATTATGCCGAAATGCTTGACCTCGACCGTGCTTTAGAAAACAGCGGCTTCCGACATCAGTTGCTGGTGTTCGACGGAACTCATGATTGGCCGCCCAAACAAAGCATTGCCGAAAGCATTGTTTGGACAGAACTGAACGCCATGAAAGATGTGAAAAAAGCAAGCGATAAGAAATTTGTGGAAGAACAACTGGCCATTTTTGATAAAGAACTTACCGTGCTGCAATCAAACAAAAAAGTGTACGAAGAATACCTCATGAACAAGAAAATCGTGAACTATTTTAAAGGACTTACAAATACAAAGAAATATGAAGACCAGATTGCCACGCTTGAAAAACAGAGCGCGGTTCAAAATGGGATTAAACAAATTGATTTAATTGAAGCCAAGGAGCAATCGCTTCAGCAAAAGTATATGCAGAAATTATCCACAGAATCCATAGCATGGTGGAAGGCTGAGGTGAGCCGATTGAATAATTCTATGGCAACTACCAAAGACGAAGCAGAAAAGCACCTTATGAAAAGAGTGATGGAGTATCTCAGTCTGGCTTTGTATTCCAATTGTTCTTCGCTAATAGGCCAAAGTAATTTTACGGAAGCAGAACACTTTATAGAGTTATATGCTTTGATAGATAACGACAATCCGGAACCAGAGTTTATGTGGGCGCAGATATTTGCACGTAAAAAAGATATTGACAACTCCATTCTCCACCTGAAAAAATCGGCAGACCTGGGATTTAAAGAAAAGAGCCGCATTGATAACGACAGCGTTTTCTTCAAGCTTAATAATGATAAAAGATTTACAGAGATCATAGATTTAATAAGTAAAAATTAAAATAAACCCTGATGAGTATAAGTGAAAAATTAAAACCGGCCATTCCCAAACGTGGATTATTGATGGTAGCCGGAGTATTCTGGACCTTCGCCGGAGGGATGCTGTTAAGCAGAGGCGTTGGTGGATTATTGCCTTTCGGCAAAAACATGCTTTACGAAATACCTATAGGCCTCGTGGGAGGTCTGGCGTTTTTCTTTGTATTGTTTCAGCGGATATCTAAAAAGCACATCAAAAGGATGCTTGGTATCACAATCGAAAGACCTTGTTTCTTTTCGTTCTTTGATGTTCGGGCCTATATCCTTATGACCATAATGATATCGGGTGGTATTTCCCTGCGGGTATTTAAAGTGCTGGACCCTCAGATTTTATTCACCTTCTATGTTTGCATGGGTGTTCCTTTGCTTATGTCGGCTTTTCGTTTTTATTACAATTGGTACGTATATTATAAAAGATCGGAAGAGCGTCGTGTAGGGAAAGAGTGTTCAGAGCCGTGTA
>CAYYQJ010000471.1:0-3247 GCA_964473775.1 uncultured Bacteroidales bacterium
GATAGCTTCAGGTGACTGGAGTTCAGACGTGTGCTCTTCCGATCTATGCATTTACTAAAACAGGTGTTTCAAAAACAAAATTTTCTACTACAGCAATGACTGATTACGGAAAAGCAAGCAATGAACTTTTTATTCAATTCATCGCACGAATTGCACTAGAAATTCCTACCGCTACAATTGCAATGTTCAGTACATTGAAGTATGTCAATGCACCTAATTTTGAGAAATTCCGTTTAAATTGGAATGCTGAATACTTAGGAGGATTTGTTGTACATAATAAAGCTTTCGATGGACTTAGTGGCAAATTTCCTATTGGATTCCTAGTATGGAAAACTAATCAAAATGCAATAAAGAAAACCCCAATCACAGAAATATCCGTTGACGTACTAGACAAAAATGTTAAACCAATTGGAGAGAAAACTTTTTATAACTTACCAAATAATACCTTTTTAAATGTTTGGTTTAATCGTCCAAAAGCAAACAATAAACTTGTTATACCATTAAAAAATGGAGTATCACCTGCATCATCAAAACCCAGCGTGAAAACATGGTCAGACGGAGCTATTGGATATATGCGTTGCTCGGTAAATGATTTACAACACGCAGAGCAACACACAGCTTTATTTTCATCAAGTTTTAGTGATGGACATGGATTCTATCTTACGGCAGATAATCTATGGCAAGCTGCAATCGTTTTTTCTGTTCGTAGATTAATAATACCAACCTGGCTTAACGATCGTGACCAATTCCTTCAGCCAACAGAACCTTTAACAGATGAGTTCAAAAATGTCTGCCTTATTTGGATGTTATTTAATAGAAGCCAAGAACCGCCAGTGCCAATGATTTGGAATGGAATGGTAGGAAATGGAGCATAGTAAATCATTTTATCCCCTTTAAGGAAGAAGAAGTGGGCGCAGCGGATAGGTTTGAATCGGATTTTATGGTGGGCTATCTCGAAAACCTGAAAGGTCTTGGAGACCTGTCAGGTTTAGATGCGCTAAGTGCCGAAGCCAGACAGGTGTTGGAATGCGGCAAAGCATTGTGGCGGGCTTATTTTGCACAAACGGATGTACGTTCGGTACGCGATGAATTGAAACTGAACCGTGCGGATGTGGGTTGGTATCAGATAAGAAAAGCTTTGCAGGCACGCAATGCGAGCGGGGATTTTGTGCCCGTAAGCTTTAAACCATTTGAAGAAGCCTATAAGGGGCTAACAGAGAAATTGCAGCCGGAGGTTTATAGGTTGGGGTTTTTGAAGGTGTGAGTATTTAAATCATGATAAATCCAAAGCTGTATCCCGTTGGGATAAAACGTCGGTAGAATAATAAAATAGTTAGTCCCTAACGGGACTTTGGATTCATGGGGGTAGCGTTTTTCTAGCTATATATCATCTCCCGACACTTAGTGTAAGGGACAGGCTCTAACGGGACATGGGATTCGGAGGCAAAACGAATTGAATAGTTTTAAGGTAAAAAAAATCATTTTAAAATTAGATAACTAAGCTAATCATTTTTTTATTTACAATGATAAATCAGTATGAAATTTTTGAATTACTATTTAGGATGGGATTTTGGACTTTTTACCCTCCTAAACCGATAATGCCAATATGATATTCGTCACTATCTTGCATTAGGCCATTTTTTTAATTAACTTTGCAATAAATTAATTTATTGTGCTTTATATCGAGTAAAGAATAATAATTGGTTCGCAATTTAAAAGCGTTTTGACTTTAAAAAAAATAGAAAAGACAATGGTATCATTGACAAAGAATCATGAAATAACAGCCTCTTTTTTTTACAGAAGATTAAATATTTTCTGTGATTTTAAAGTTTTGTTAACAATAATTAGCTTACTTTGCACAAATATTAGTATTTGTGTTTCGCAAATACCCTTAAATCCGTATGTCCCCATTTCTTCGTGGCCCGAGGCTCATGGCACTTATTGCCAACAAAATTCTCCCATGGCCTCTATCACAGAAATGGACTCAATAATATTGGATACCATTCACTTTCCGGAAGTTTCTTTTGGTGTGTTTACTTCGGGAGGTGATGTGGTATCTGATTTTTATGGCAATTCAGGTGTATATTGCGCCTGGGTGATGAACGGAAAATTTGTTGGCAAAGTGGTTTGTTCGTCTGATAGTACCAATTTGATTACTAAAAGTATCGCATCTTTTGCAGGAGGCAATTTTCCCAGCAACCGAGGAATGTTGGACTTTCAGAACAGGATGTACGGCTTAAGCGATTTTAAGCTCTTTGTTTTAAAAGATAGCCTTGCAGGCGACCCTTATTCGCAAATAAAGGTTGATACTGTGGTTGATTTAAGTATCTTGCAAAACGGTGATGAATTGCGGGGAATCAAAATGTTGTATTCGGGCGAAATTGTATTGACCACTACCAGTGGAACCATTATTGTTTTAGACAGAAACACACGCGAAGTATTGTTTTACACCTCGCTGAACGAGACCATTCAAAACAATATGGCTGTGGATGAGGGTGGAAATCTGTTTTTAAATACCAATGTTTCTTTATATAAATTTCATTGGACGGGCGACAGTTTGGATGAGCAATGGCGTGTGCCTATAGGAAACAGTGGAACCACACCTACTTTAATTGGCACTACTACCATGCCCGATTCTTCGCAATTGGTAGCGGTGGTTGATAAAACGATTCCAATGAATTTGATTTTGGTTTGGAAAAACAACATTCCTACAGGATGGACTGCAATTCCTGGATGGCCATTGAGGGTGGCTGCTGTACAACCCATTTTGTTCAATACTCCTTTCTATGCTATGCTGATTACTCCGACCGAAAATTCATTGATGGTAGAAAACAACAGTATTTTATTGGCAAGATGGACAAGTCTTTTTCCTTCAGATGATTCTTACAAACCCGGATTAGAGAAATGGACCTGGCGTCCGGAAACAAAATCTCTTAGTCAGGATTGGGTGAATACTACTACTTTTTTTCCCAATGCCACCCAATGTTTAAGCATACCAACGGGATATTTTTATTCGATAGGAGAGAAGTATATTGGAGCTACTAAATTCTGGACGTTTGAAGCCATCGACTGGGCAACAGGAGTAATGAAAGTTCAAAAGATATTAGGGCCACATAGCGATGCAGCTTTAAATATATGTGCCAGTGGAATTGCGATAGGGCCTTATGGTGATGTATTGACGATGTCGCGGCAGATGGTTTTCAGATTCCGAATGGAAGAAGTAGAAATTCTTACTTCTTTGGATGCT
>CAYYQJ010000472.1:0-3240 GCA_964473775.1 uncultured Bacteroidales bacterium
GATAGCTTCAGGTGACTGGAGTTCAGACGTGTGCTCTTCCGATCTGTTGAACATGAAGGTGATTCATCACTCGCAATACATCGAAAATCTGATAAAGCAGGGGAGGATAGCCCCAATGAAAAATGGCCTGAAGATTGCCTATCACGATCCCTGCGAGATGGGCCGCGGGCTGGATATCTACGACGAACCCCGCAGTGTGCTGCAAAGCGTGGGCGAGTTGTTGCAAAACCCTCATGAAAGGAATGATAGCCTTTGCTGCGGAGGTTCGCTGGGCAACAATACCCATTATAACGAAGGCAAAGATAAGATTTCGCAACAGGTTGTGGACGAACTCTCGGCCAAAGACCCCGATGTTATTGCAACCGCTTGCCCTTTGTGTAAAAAGACCTTTGTGAAATACGCCGGCTGCCGTGTGGCCGATATTGCGGAACTGGTGAGCGAGGGGATTAGATAACCACAGAGGAAACGGAGGAAGAACAGAGGGGCAGGGAGAAATTGGAAGTGTTATAAATTTTCAATGTACAATGACCGATGTGCAATGTTCAACGGTCGTGAAACAATTAATAAGCAGGATATTGTAGAGCCGCAACATATTGCGGCTGAATAAAAAAAGGGCAAATACAATTCGCCCTTTATGTTGAATATTGAAAATTGAACATTGGGAATTGAAAATTAAAAAAATGCTCAATGTTCAACACTCAATTTTCAATTTTCAAGGGAGTGCCAAAGCACAATGAATGACCACCTAATTATTCCCAATTCCCTATTCCATAGAAATTATACCACTTATGAATGACCGCTAGCGGCTTATAGATAATGAATTTCCAAATCTTTTCTGAATGAATTCGCTTGCAAATTTATTTAACTTCAATAAAATCAAGCGTTAATAATTAAAATTGCCTCACCTGAATTGTTTTTTCCTTGACTGGAAAACAAAACTTCAATACTGGAAAACAAAATTCCAATACTGGAAAACAAAATTCCAATACTGGAAAACAAAACTTCAATACTGGAAAATCAAACTTCAATACTGGAAAATGAAATTCCAATCAAGGAAACAAAAAAAAATATGCTTTAAATTATCCAAAGTTGATAACAGCACTATTGGCTGAAGTGATAAAAAGTAGATGTGAAAGTAAACATTGCCTCCAGTGGATGTTTTGGGCAGTTGTGTATATCAACAATCTTCCTAGTAAAAGGCAGAGCCTTTAATGATAGGACGACGGTGGTAGGAACCGCCGCCGAACGTTGCGCTAATAGACAATATACTAGCCTAAAGGCAACAGGGGATAATTCTATTTTTTTTAATGATTATCCTTTCTCTCCATCATCAATATTTATAATACACAAAATAATAAATACACTTTTATTGTCAATTAAAGAAAATACAATATTTTTGTACGCTGAATAACATTAATCTTAAATAATCCTTAAAAACAAAAAAACTCATGAAAAAAACATTTACAATTTTAATTTTAACGGCTTTCTTAAGCCTAAACTATTTTAATGCCAATGCCAAGGTGTGGCGATTAAACAATATGGGAGGTGCCGAATTTAGCGATTTTGGTTCTGCCTACAGTGCAGCAAATGCTGGTGATACTATTTATGTGGAAGGTTCTACTTATGGTTACGGAAATGTTTATTTATATAAACCATTGGTTATATTAGGAACAGGGTATTTTTTAAGTGAAAATTCAAAAACTCAAAAAACACCTTTTCTAGCATCCATGTTCTCAAGTATCTATTTATTATCAGGTTCTGAAGGGAGTGTTATTTCTGGATTATTTACTTCGGATTTGACTATTGAATGCTCTAATATTTCTATTTTAAGAAATTATATTCAATATGTTCATATGGGATGCTCTTGGAATATTAAAATAGCTCAAAACTACCTTGTTAATATTGGAGAAGCCTGTGTTTACGGTAATGTTAATATCAATAACAACTGTATTGCGGGTTCTGTGAATTTTCCAGATGCATGGTCAGGTATTATAATTAATAATACATTTATTACTACGTGTAATCATAGGATGCCAAATTTTTTAATTGCAAATAATATCTTTTATTCAAATAATTGGAATGTTGAAGTTACTGGCAATTCGTTCTCTAATAATATTTGTGGGGCGGGTTATATACCTTCCGGTAATAATAACCAAACTAGTATTGATATATCGACATTGTTTATTGGTACTGGCTCAACTGATGGGCAATGGCAATTAAAACCCGGTTCACCTGCTATTGGTGCAGGTATTGATGGTGTAGATTGTGGAATGTTTGGCGGAGATGAACCTTATGTATTATCAGGTATGCCTGCAATACCTTCAGTTTATGAATTTACTACTGCAGGTACTGGCAGTAATAACAGCGGATTAAATGTGCATGTTAAAGCAAAGACTCATTAATAATAAATGCCAATTATTATTGTCATGAAAAAAATGCTTTTTTCATTTATTGTGCTGTTATTTATAACTTTTGCTGGAACAAAAGTTATAAGTAATAACACAGTATATGCAGCGGCTAATAGATTATTTAGCCCAACTATTCCACCTTCTTTTACATTGCTAGAATATTTTATTGATACTGACCCTGGTTTTGGAAATGGATATCAGGTAACAGCTATTGCTAATGATGAGCTTGATATGAATTTTAATATTCCTTTGAGTAATGTAATCACTGGATTCCATTCTTTGTATATCAGAGTAAAAGACAATCAAGGTAAATGGAGTTTTACACATTCAATGCCATTTTATAAAATGCCAGCAAGTATTGCTACCACAACGCCTAATATAACTCAATTGGAATATTTTCTGGATACAGACCCTGGTTTTGGCAATGGAATGCAAGTTAGTACAACATTGACTGATGATGCCACTAAAGATTTTAATGTTCCATTGCAGGACGTAACATCAGGGTTTCATACCATTTATGTAAGGGCAAAAGACGATAAAGGAAAATGGAGTTTTACTCATACCATGCCTTTTTATAAGATGCCAGCAAGCATTGTTACAACTACAGCTAATATTACTCAATTGGAATATTTTGTTGATACTGACCCCGGGTTTGGCAGTGCGACGGCTGTAACTACAACATTAGGAGATGATGCCACGAAAGATTTTAATGTTCCGCTACAGGATGTAACATCAGGATCGGAAGAGCACACGTCTGAACTCAGTCACCTGAACCTATCTCGTATGCCGTCTTCCGCTTGAAAAAAAAAACACGACAAACAGAAAACCTATA
>CAYYQJ010000473.1:0-3225 GCA_964473775.1 uncultured Bacteroidales bacterium
TTAATGTTTGGTGTTGTTATTGGAACTTATTCTTCTATTTTGAATGCTACTCCTATTGCGTATGATTTATTGATGTGGCAGCAGAGAAGAAAAGAAAAGAAAGAAGGATTATTGATTAAAAAGTAAAAAAAGAAAATGCCTTGAATAAGGCATTTTTTTTGCTAATATGAAATCTGATTAAAAAAATCGAATTTTTTATCAAAAAAAGTTATAAATTAAAAGACTGATTTATATGCTTTTAAAAAATAATGTCGAGAATAATTGAAAATGTCTATTTTTTGTAACAAATAAATAATTAAATTAGCACCCTAATAGAATTAGGGCATAATATTATTCATATGAATCGTAAAATTTATCACTTAGGAATTTTTATTCTTTTCGTTTTTCTTGTATTCAATTCGGGAGAAACTTTTGCACAACGTAATTATGGTTCAGATGCTGATGCAGCATTTGAAACTGAACAGTATAACGTCGCTATCGACTTATATAAGCAGGCCTATAACAGAATCAAAAAGAATAAAGTTGAAAAGGCTCGGGTGCTTTTCAGATTGGCAGAATGCTATCGCAAAACAAATAATACAAAACAAGCAATAAACTGGTACACCAGAGTCGTTAAATCAAATTATCCCGATCCTATTGCACATTTGTATTTAGCGGATAACCTGAAAATGGATGAGTTATATGCTGAGGCAATTGTGGAATATAATGAATATAAGAAGTTAGTACCTAATGATCCGCGTGGAGGATATGGTGTTGAATCATGCCAATTGGCCATTAAGTGGAAAGAGGATCCAACCCGATATGTTGTTGAGAATGTGAAAAAATTCAACAGCAAAGGTCAGGATTTCTCTCCTTACTGGGCTGATAAAAATTATAAAGCAATACTTTTTACATCAACACGTGATGGTGCTGCTGGAAATGCTACTGATGGATGGACGGGCCAGAAATTTTCTGATATTTTCGTTACAACTTTGGATAAAAAAGGTGCATGGAGTGAACCATTACCTGCAGATGAAAACTTAAATACTGAAGTTAATGAGGGTACCCCTTGGTTGAATAAAAAGGCTAATGTTATTTATTTTACCCGCTGTCCCATCATTAAGAAAGCTAAATTAGGTTGCCAGATATACTATGCAAAGAAACAAGGACGCGGTTGGGCTCCACCTGATACATTAAAATTAAGTGGTGATATGAGTTATGCTATAGGTCATCCAACTTTGGATGATGATGAACTCACCATTTACTTTGCATCAGATATGCCAGGCGGTCTTGGTGGCAAAGATATTTGGATGGCAAAAAGAACTAAAAAAACTAAACCATTTGATGCAGCTGTTAATTTAGGACCTACAATAAATACTTCAGGTAATGAAATGTTCCCTTATTTAAGAGATGATGGTGTTCTGTATTTTTCTACTGATGGATACGAACGTCTTGGTATGGGTGGTTTGGATATTTTCAAAACAACTTTTGAAGGTGGAAAATGGTCAACCCCAGAAAATCTAAAATATCCTTTGAACTCTTCAGGTGATGATTTTGGAATTATATTTAAAGGGTTAAAAGAAGAAGGTTACTTAACTTCAAATCGTAAAGGGACCAAAGGTTCTGATGATATTTATTCTTTTATTCTTCCTCCGTTATTGTTCACTTTACAAGGTGTTGTTAGAGATGATAGTACAAAACAAGTTATTCCTGATGCTTCTGTTCAGTTAAAAGGATCTGACGGAACCGTTGTTGATGTAAAAACTGACGCTACCGGTTTGTATCAGTTTGGTAAAACTCAAATCCTAGAAAATACTTCTTATGATTTAACAGTTGAGAAAAAAGGATATTTTGGAACCAAAGGTCGTGAAACTACTGTTGGATTAAGACAAAGTAAAGATTTGGTACACGATTTTAATCTGGTGCCTATTCCTAAATTACCTGTTGTTTTGCCGGATGTACTTTATCCTATTGCGCAGTGGATTTTAACACCACAGGCAAAAGATTCATTAAACTGGTTAGTTAATATACTAAAAGAAAACCCTCGTTGGGTTATTGAATTAGCTTCACATACTGATATCAGGCCTATTCCTATGACCAATGATTCTCTTTCACAACGCAGAGCTAAATCTGCTGTGGATTATATTGTAGACTCTATGGGGATTAATGCTTACAGACTTCATCCAAAAGGATATGGTGCAAACCGTCCACGTGTTCTTGATCGTGATAAGAATGTGAAATTGGATGAAAAGAAGTATCCTACCTGTAAAGGGCAGAACTTCTTCTTTGCAAAAGGCACTAAATTAGACGAAGATTATATCAAAGGATTAAAAACTACTTGCGAAAAAGAAGCAGCTCATCAGTTGAATCGTAGAACTGAGTTTACTATTTTAAGTGAAGATTTTGTTCCACCAATGACTAACGATTCAAGTGCTCAGAGTTTGAAAATTGAAGTAAATCCAATGGACAATGCTCTCACAATTTTACCTCTTGGTGGAGGTGCTTTTGAAGCTCGTTGTATTGTAAATGGGATTTCAACCGATTTCAAATATGAACCAACCGGTGATACACTTTTTATTGCAACTGAATTTGCCATGAGACTTCTTAAAGAATACAGAATTACAGTTTCTGATTTTAAGGGCAAAGAAAAAGCTTTCAATGAAGACGGCAGTATTAAGCCTAATGCTGTAGTTAATTTAAAGAAATTTAATATTGCAAAGAAAAGTCAGGCTAATATTTCTGCAGTAATTGTTAAGGATATTAAAACTGATATTATTTTTGGTTCTAAAGTATTGTCCAAATTTGGCGAATTCAGTATTGATGAAGATAAGAAGCTTTTGTTGTTTGACGGTGCAGTAATACCTGACAACGGCGGCGGCGAAAAGTAGTTCAATACATATTATAATATAATAATGCGTCCCGACACATTCGTGTCGGGATGCTTTTTTTGTAGCAGATGAATAGCAAAGAAAAATACAATCAAAGAGGCGTTTCAGCATCAAAAGAAGATGTTCATAATTCTATTAAAAATATAGATAAGGGCATCTTTCCAAATGCTTTTTGTAAGATTATACCCGATGTTTATGGTAATGATTCTCTTTATTGTGCTTTGATGCATGCGGATGGTGCAGGAACTAAATCGTCGCTGGCTTATATTTATTGGAAAGAAACCGGAGATATTTCTGTTTGGAAAGGCGTAGCTCAGGATGCAATTGTAATGAATACCGACGATTTGTTATGCGTGGG
>CAYYQJ010000474.1:0-3224 GCA_964473775.1 uncultured Bacteroidales bacterium
ATAGCTTCAGGTGACTGGAGTTCAGACGTGTGCTCTTCCGATCTCCATGCCAATTCAACCCAAACTTTGTAAGTTCCATCAGCAACTAAAGCTGAAGCGGCGGCATCTGTTCCATTCCACGTAAAAGTTAATAATCCAGGTGCGGCCAAAGTAGTACCTGTAGTAGCATCCACAACATTTGATGCAGATACGCCTGTCCATGTTGCTAAATGGTCAAGGTTGCTTGATTTTGAATACTTGAATTTGGTTTTGATAAAAGTACCACTGCTGGTTTCTATCCAGGCTGCCAAACAGTATTTTGTTCCCCATGTACCACCGGTAAAAGTGGTAGTAAATGAGCAGGTGAGTGCTCCGTCGGTTTGAGCTTTCAAACCATTGCTGATGAATAATGGGCATATCATCAATGCCATTATCACCAATTCGTGTAAATTTTTAATTTTCATAATTTTTTTTTTTAAATTAGTATTATTTTATTTTAAGTCTGTATTGTTTATAAATTTAGAATCCTTTATTAAAAAGGATTACCAAATAATAATATGCGACAAAAATAATAAGTTTTTCAAACAATTGATATTCCTCACTGATAATTCTCAATGATATATATCATCTTTTGGGAAGTAATTTAATGGAAAAGGTAATTGAGATGTTTAAGTTGATAGGCTAAATCGGGGATAGCATAGCTGTAAATCAATAATATAAACGATTATTTTTTGACTATGATGCCTATTGAAATTACATATGGACATCAACAGTTATTCACGACAATTTATACTGCCAGCTTATTGAAATTTAATAGGTTTTCATATAAACAGAGTCACTTGAAATTCTATTTCCCTTTCAAATTCACCTCATCAATCACCTTTCTGCTAGTATCAATGGTTTGAATTTTCAGATTATTTCCAGAAACATTCAGTGTACAGAAATGATAGGTTTTAATATAGAGTTGCGATTCAGGGATTTCTTTCGCTTTTAAATAAAGTGGGGCTCCTCCACCTCCTGTGGTTATATAGTATATATTGTTGCTGAAAGCTTTTTCGTAACAATGCACATGTCCGCTAAACACCACCGAAACTCCATATTGCTCAAATATCGGCACCAGATATTTTCTGATTTTCTTAAGTTTATTTTTATGTGACCCCGAGGTGTACACCGGCAAATGCATCACCACTACCCTGAACATAAACTTATCAGCAGCAGCCAAATCGGATACCAGCCATTTGTATTGTTTAGAACCTTTTTTGAAATCAGAATAATTGTCAATCACCACAAAGTGAATCTTCCCAATATTCACCGAATACCATTTGCCATTGTTGGGCATCTTAAAATCGTTGGTCATTTTTGCAGAATGCATTTCATGATTGCCAAACGATGGATAAAAACGACTGCTGTCGAGTATAGGTGCCGAAATTTGTTCGAATATACTCCAGGCCGAATTGCTTTTTCCATTAAACACCAAATCGCCTGTATGAAACACTGCTACAGGTTTGTATTGCATGATATTTTTTACAATCAGTCGATGCACATCATGATTGGTTCGGGTATCACCAAACACCACAATGGTAGAATCTGCGGTAGGCTGAGCTATCAAATACGGAGAAACTATGATGCCCGAAAGGACAACAAAAATGAAAAGAATGAATTTTATGAATTTAACCATGCTTCTAATTACTTATATTTGCAAAATTATTTAATAATAGAATCCCATCCACATCCAAATGATAAATATTTTAAATAAAGCGGCCAGTTATCTGCTGTTTTCACTCTTATTATTGTTTTCGCTGCTCCCGATGTGGGTTTTGTATGGCATTTCGCGATTCATGTTTCTGCTGCTATTCTACGTGTTTCACTATCGCAAAAAGGTGATTATTAAAAACCTTGAAGGCAGTTTGCCCGAAACAAGCGATACACACAAGGTGATGCGGCAGTTCTATCTGTTTTTGTCGGAAATGTTTCTCGAAACCATCAAATGCCTCACCATAAATAAAAAGAACCTGCTGAAACGCGTTACCTGCGACAATGCGGAAATCATGCAGCAATATGCTGATGATAACCGAAGTGTTATCTTTCTTTCAGCTCATTATGGCAATTGGGAAATGCTTATCTATTCTATGAATCTGCTTTTTCCTCACCTGGCGATAGGGGTTGGCAAACCACTTTCTAACCAAACCCTCAATGTGCTTATCAACAATAAACGCAGCAAAACAGGCATGAAAATTATCAACGCAAGCAACATCAAAGAAGAGTTTGCCAAAGATAAAAACCGATTGACCGCCAGCCTTTTTCTTGCCGACCAATATCCGGGCGGAACCAACAAAGGCTATCCTGCCACTTTTCTGAACAAGCCCACAGCCTTTATGTATGGAGCCGAAAAGTATGCCCGCGAATATAACTTTCCGGTGGTTTATGCTGATATTGAAAGAGTGAAAAGAGGTCATTATAAGCTGCATCTGATAAAGATTGCAGACCAACCCAATGATACCGAATATGGTTTTATTATGAACCGATATATTGAATGCCTCGAAAAAACCATTCTACGCACGCCTTATTTATGGCTTTGGTCGCATAAAAGATGGAAAAATATTGAGGGGTTTTATAAGTGAGTTTATTAAGCGAATGGAGTAAAGGTATTTGGTTTATGGTTACTATCATTGAGACGCGATGCATCTCGTCTCTACAATTCCCTTATCGTACCATATAAGGTTGAATAATTGATGTTGTTATAGGGATTAAAGCTGTGGTACAACTGTTGTGGCATTTATTTGGCAAAGCCTAAGAAGAATGGGATAATGAATGTAATGCCTTCGCCAATGCACATAAACCTTTATAATAGTCCTTTAGCCTTATATCTATATTGTAATTTATTTGGAGGAAGCTTGTAAAAACTTGTTTATCGTTACTCAGTGTTTATGAGTAATGATAAACAACCTTGTTTTGCACTACTCAGCGTTTATGAGTAACGACAAACAACCTTGTTTTACTTTACTCAGCGTTTATGAGTAACGATAAACAACATTGTTTTACATTACTCAGCGTTTATGACTACCGATAAACAACCTTGTTTTACACTACTCAGCATTTATGAGTAACGACAAACAAACTTGTTTTACATTACTCAGCGTTTATGAGTAACGACAAACCAATTGGTATCGTTGTATATCAGCATATTAAGATATTGGAATTTACTCCATAATTTATACATTTCCGGAGTTTTTTTATAAATAAAG
>CAYYQJ010000475.1:0-3221 GCA_964473775.1 uncultured Bacteroidales bacterium
CACGGCTCTGAACACTCTTTCCCTACACGACGCTCTTCCGATCTATGTCTTTTAGGTTGGCGGAGACTGAACCTGTGAAGACTAAGGGCAGGGTTTGATGATCGGGATAGTTGATGATGTGGTTGGTGAAGAATTCGCGAAAGGATTTGCTGATGAGATTGTGGAGAAAGGGATGGTCATAATTGGTTTTGAGGAATGAGGTGAAGGTGGCGAGATATGCATTGGGTGCGGGACTGTGATAGAGGCGGTTGAGGACTTCTTCGCGGGTGGGTTGGAAGGTTTCGTAGAAGGCTGTGTGGAGATCGGCAGGGAATTTTTGATAGAAATAGGCTTTGAGGAGTTCTTTTCCGAGAGAAACGCCACCGGCTTCGTCGCCGAGAATGTAGCCCAATGACGGAATGCTATCTACCATGTTATGACCATCATATACACAGGAAACTGAACCAGTACCTAAGATACAAACTATGCCGGGGTTGTTGCCCAAAAGAGCGCGACAGGCTCCGAATAAATCGCTGTAAACAAAAATTTCGGCAGTGGTGAAATATTTTTTAAGAAAATCGTTTACATATTGCGCTTTGTTTGGGGCGGCGCATCCCGAACCATAAAAATGCAGACTTTTTATTGCAGTTTTTGAAAGAGGAAAATCGTTTTCCAGCACACTTAAAAAGGTTTCGTCGCCGGCAAAATATGGGTTTAACCCCTTGGTATAATGGCTTTCGGAGGTGTTGTCGGGCTTTAATAATTTCCAGTGGGTTTTGGTTGAACCACTATCAGCAATTAGTATCATTGAAAAAAAAAGTTTGGTTTCTGAGCGCTAAGTTATAAATTTGCTTTCAAATTCATCAAAATATCTTATCAAGTTATGCAAATAATGCATTATGTAGTGGTGATTCTGGTGTTGATTATAGGGTTGATTATCCTTTATAATTACACTGTTTATCGCCGGATCAGAAAGAAAATCAAAGAATTGACAGAGGCTCTGGAGTACTTTGGCGAGACGAATGTTTTTAAAACGGTAAATATTACCTCGCATGGTTATATTCAGGAGTTGGCGCGCTCGTTTAATACCATGAGTGCAAAAATTAAGCAACAGACCGACGAGTTTAAAGAAAGAGAACAAAGATTGGAGCATTTTTACAGAGCTACCTTTGATGGGATTATTTTGCATGATAACGGCAATCCGATTCTGACAAATCAGGCAATGACTAATATGACGGGATATCCCGAAAAGGAGATTCTGAAAATGAATGTTTATAAGATTATTCAGGAAAGGCATACTACGGCGGGTTTTAAAATTCCATTGAAACCAATTACTTACGAAACTCAGGCGATACGAAAAGATGGAAGTAAGATTCATGTAGAGGTGCAGGAATCAGCCATTGAATATGAAGGAAAAATGATCAGGGCTTTGGTTATCCGCAATATTACAAAGCGGGTGATGGTGGAAAAACAATTGAGGGAAGAAAGATTGATGCGCTTGTCTTGGGTAATTGATGGGCAGGAAATAGAAAGACAAAGACTGGCGAGAGAGCTGCATGATGGACTGGGACAATCACTGATTGCATTGAAACTGAAGCTGGAAAGTGTGGAAGTGGGAGATGTGAAAAATCAGAAGAAGCTGGATGATTTGAGGAAACTTTTTAATAAAACCATAGACGAAATCAGAAGAATATCGTACGATTTGATGCCCGCAGGATTAAATGAATTCGGGATTTTTAATGCGCTGCAGAATCTGTGTAAGGAAATTTCGGAACATGCTTCTATAAAAATTGATTTTGAAGCAGAACAAAACTTGAAAAAAACGGAGTTGAGCGAAAAGTGCAGTATGTATCTTTATCGTATTACACAAGAGGCTATTAACAACTCGGTTAAACATGCAGAAGCTATGTTGATTTCGGTAAATGTGTTGAGATTGGAAAATTTTATTGTGTTGTCGATTGCTGATAACGGAAAAGGGTTTAAATTTGAAGCAACCCATAAGTATGTTGGAAACGGGATTTATAATATGCGCGAGAGAGTGAATATGCTGAATGGGACTTTTGAGGTAAATTCTGAAGAAAATAATGGTACTGAAGTAATTGTAAAAATACCCATGAATAGTTAATAAGAAAAAGGTATGGAAAAAATAAAAATAATTTTGGTTGACGACCATCAGATTGTGAGGGATGGAATTAAAGCACTATTGATTGATAGTGAAGATATAGACGTTATCAGTGAAGCTGCCAGCTATAATGAATTACGAGAAAAACTGAAGCTGCAGGACCCTGATATTATTGTTATGGATATTTCACTTCCCGAGATGTCGGGGTTGGAAATAACCAAATTGCTGACTGAAACTTATCCGCATTTAAAGGTTTTGATACTATCGATGTACACGAGCGAAGATTTTATTTTTAATGCTGTAAAAGCCGGAGCCAAAGGGTATTTGCCAAAAAATACGACAAGGATAGAAATTATTGAGGCCATACATGCCATTTATAATAATGAAGAATATTACAGCGAATCTATTTCGAGTGTGATGCTTAGAAGCTATGTTCAGAAAGCGAAAACTGCGGATGAATATGCTGAAAAAGCGAAATATAAATTATCGCAGAGAGAGCACGAAATTTTGAAATACTTTGCAGAAGGCCTGAGCAATCAGGAAATTGCAGATAAATTGTTTATCAGCATCAGAACGGTTGAATCGCATAAAAATCACGTGATGCAGAAACTCGAACTGAAGAGCACGGTTGAGTTGATAAAATACTCGATAAAGAATAAGATTATTGATATCTAAGGATCTATAAATTCCAATGTTCAAATTACAAAATACAAATAAATTCCAAAGCTCGAATTACAAATAACAAACCTGACGGCTGTCCAATAGATTTTTAAAATTTCAAACAGTTTTAAAAATTGATTTTTGATATTTTGGATTTTATTTGTGATTTGTTTTTTGTTATTTGTTATTTTCCCACATGGTTGCTGTAGGTAATTAAAATAGTGGTAGTTTGAATCTTCGGATTTTGTCGTATTGATTGAAAGCATTGGCTACTGCAGCGGCGGTTGGTACAAGACCAATCTCCCCTACTCCCTTTGCACCGTAAGGCCCAAAATCGTCGGCTACTTCAACGCCTATTACCTGAATTTCGGGAACATCCTTGGCTTTAGGTAAACGACAATCTTTTAGTTTTGATGAGATAAGATATCCGTTTTGCATGGGTAAATCTTCGGTCATTGCA
>CAYYQJ010000476.1:0-3220 GCA_964473775.1 uncultured Bacteroidales bacterium
AGTAAGTTTCATTTTATCGTTAATATCATAGAAATGGGATAATAATAATACAGGTTCATGCGAGTTGCGCACCTTCGAATTTCTTACTTTTCCATCCTGCATACCCCAGTTTGGGTTATAATAATTATTATCTAACATATCATAAACTTCCTGAACGGCCGCTGCTTGCATACCTCTTTTGGCAGGAGCTCCAAAACCGGTAAAAGAAATAGAATGTTTTGAGTTAATCTTTTTTTCAACTGAAAGAAAATATGACCATGCATCATAAAAGGTGCCTTCTACATATCCATGATCGCCCTGACGGGTAGAACCTGATGCAGTTATTGCCCAACCGTTTTTCATTGCTCCTGTTGAGTAAGTAACCATAACCCTGTGCTGATATGATTTATTGGAAAAAGCATAAGAAGCTTTTAACTGTTTGCGTTGATGCGATGCTCTTACATCTATATCAGTAGTACCAGCTATAGTTCCTAACGAAAAGCGTGTTGGATTGAGTCCGTAAGAACTTTCTTTATAACGTGTAGCATCATTTAAACCACCCCAATCAGAGAAATTAGGTCTTCCGGTTTCCGGATCGCCTAAGGCCAACCCACCAATCATCACTTCTGAATATTCGTTATCGTAGCCTCTGGGTCTGAAATAACCTCCACTTAAGGTATAGTTGGACAAGGAAACAAAGGGATCGTTTGCAGAGTGCAGCAGACCCGAAACAAACTGTTCTTTTATTTCATCCTCATTTTCAACAGTTGATACTGTGCTCTCGCCCTGACTTTCGCTTACATTACCGGCAGATGTTGCTTTTACCTGAACATAACCCATTTTAACAGTTGGGGAATTAACATCAACAGTAACTGTCTTGTTTTCGTAACCATCGATAACAAAATTAACATCCACTTTTCCGTAAGCAACTCCATCAGCTTTAAATATTCCTGCGGCATCTGTTTGGAATGTTTTGGTTCCAACATTAACGGCCACTCCTGGTATCGGGCTACCGGTGACATCGGTAACCACCCCTTCAAGGGAGGCAGTTTGCGCTCGTAACCACGATGTGGAAAATAGTATGAGCACGATTAATAATAGCGTTTTCTTCATTTTTAAGTCTCTTTAGTGTATAGATTTTCTTTTATAAATATTTTTAGATAAATAATCCAATTAAAGTCAGTAATTTATTGAAAGGTTGTTTTCAACAAATTTCCGGCATAGCCAGCAAAATTACACATTTAATGGCAATAACCGACCCCCGCAATTAAATTATTATTTTTTTGGCTTAGTTTGAATAAAGAAAACTAATTTTGTTAATTCAAAAAAATGAATAAAACCATACACTATGACTAAACGAAACATGATTCTTGTATTTCTGCTGCTGATGAGTTCCGGAATATTTGCACAAGAAAAGAAGATGGACATCGCTATTGTAGCTTTTTATAACCTGGAAAATTTATACGACACTATTGACGATCCTATTACTGATGATAAAGAATTTTTGCCTGATGGAATCCAAAACTGGAATACTGCAAAATTCAACTTAAAAATAGAACACATGTCGGAGGCAATCTCTAAAATCGGACAGGAAGTAGTGCCCGGAGGACCTGCTATTATTGGTTTATCAGAAATTGAAAACAGAGGAGTGCTTGAAGCATTGATTAATTCTGACAACTTAAAATCTAAAAATTACGGAATTGTTCATTATAATTCTCCTGACCGAAGAGGAGTAGATGTTGGATTGTTGTACAAAAAAAGTCGTTTTACGGTTGAAGGCAGTATGTCTATTCCTTTGAGAACCTCAGACACTTCTTTCAGAACCAGAGACCAACTGTTGGTTTGGGGAAAACTAGATGGAGAAGAAATCTATTTTCTGGTAAATCACTGGCCATCCCGTAGAGGCGGAGAGCAAGGCAGTGCCCCAAAACGTAAGGCTGCTGCAGAACTTGCGCGTCACACAGTAGATTCGCTCATGAAAATAAATCCAAACGTGAAAATCATCATCATGGGCGATTTGAACGACAATCCTAATAATGCCAGTATTACAAAATATCTAAAGGCAAAAGGAAAACCAGAAGAAGTGGTTGCCGGCGATTTATACAGCCCTATGATAAAACTTTACAGAGATGGTATTGGCTCTTATGCTTATCGCGATTCGTGGGATTTGTTTGATCAGATTATTATTTCATTTGCTTTAATGGGGACTGATTATTCTTCCTTCAGATTGATGAAAACAAAAATATTCAACGAAGCATTTCTAAAACAAAAAACAGGAACTTTTACCGGGTATCCATGGAGAACTGCCGCAGGCGGACAATATCTGGGTGGATACAGCGACCATTTTCCGGTTTACGGAATATTGGGCAAGGAAGTGAAGTAAGTCGGGAGTCGGAAGTCGGGAGTTCGGAGTGACAAATTAACAAGTGGTTAGAAACTGACAAATAATGACTATCAATAACCATGAATGACCATCTATAAAAAATAATATCAGGATGAAAAAGTGTATTCTTTCATTATCTATACTCTTTATTAGTTTGAGTTTATTGGCTCAAACCAAAATATCTGCCGACACCCGAATCTGTGTCAGCGATATGAACACAGCGTTTGCAAAAACCAAAAGCTATTATAATAAAGAACTTTGTGGCAAATATCCCATCAACAAAATTAAAAACGGGTATTACGTTTCATGCCTTGCTTTAGCAAACAGTAAGTTTAGTGCATCTAAATTAGCTGCTTCAGGTATTATTATCGGTTCGCAAACAGGAAAAATCGTAACACTTCGCATCCCTATCCAAAATATAAACTCCATTAGTAACCTGCCAGGCGTAGATTATCTGGAAATTGCCGGTAAAATAAAACCCAACCTCGACAGGGCTGTGAAAGACACCCGTGTGGATAGTGTTTGGCGCGGCATTCAATTGCCTCAACCTTTCACAGGCAAAGATGTTTTGATAGGAATCACCGATTGGGGTTTTGATTATACCAACCCTATGTTTTACGACACCACCCTGTCGCAAACACGCATTGTAAAAGCCTGGGATCTATACCGCAATGCAGCTCCTCCTCCTGCAGGATTCACTTATGGATCCAAAATATCGGGGGCAGGCAATTTGTTGGCAGTGGAAGCACCCGGGTTTTGCGAGCCGGCGAACGGCTCTCACCCCCGCATCCGGTTCTCCTTCGTTGCTGTGGTGTTTGGCGACTCACAGCGTGGCGCGGGAGAACCGGATGCGCCTTC
>CAYYQJ010000477.1:0-3216 GCA_964473775.1 uncultured Bacteroidales bacterium
ATGTAAAAGTTTCATTTAGGATGAGGCGCAGTTCACTGGGAGCTGGATTATATTTAAGTTGCTAAAATTCAATGTGATATGAATATTATTTAAACGCCCCTGTTAGGTATATGCTCCCCACTTTTAATCGCGGTACATTGAAATTTAAATTAATTTGAATGGAAAATAGAATAGTATGGAAATAAAATATTTTGCAATATATAATAATCGATCTCACAAGCAGTTTTTGACCTTTGAATTAGCATTAGAAAGTAATCCTTGGTTAATTGTAAAAAAAACATTTAAAGATAAAATCAAATCTTATTTTGATGATTCCTATTTTGAACATTTTTTTTGGATTATATTCGACTCGTCTGGAAATCAATTAAATTCTTTTAATCAAAATAATTGGTCTTGTCTACACTGGGAGGATAGGAATATTCGTAATTACAATATAAAGTGGGATATTTCAGACCCTAATGGTGAAGTAAAATCTTTTTATAAAGCATTAGGATTTCCTTATTTTATATTTGAAATGTTTGATCAATTGCAATTTTGTAGTAAATTTCCGAATTGGAGTATATTTGAAATTGCTGAAGAGAATATTAAATTGAAGGAAATAAACATCAAATTAATAGAAGAACAGAATAAATTAAAAAATGAAATTGATTTACTAAAAAAAAATCAAAAATAATTGACTTTCTAATTCTTGTACATTCGGCTGTAAGTTCAACTTAACTCCGCTCGCGGGGAATTGTATTCCCCGTGTCCTTATAATCTGTAAATCAGTGGCAATTTCCCCAATTGGGCTCGGGTTAGGTACAGGTTCTACCTTCATCTTTTTAACATTTCAGGCTTATGCCTAAATGCAAATTGGGTTTCAAAAATAAAAGGCTTGCGCTTAATGGGGTAAGCCTTTTTACTTTATAACATGATAAACTTGAGAAACTCCCCTCTCCTAAACCTTATAAATAAACGCATTGATGTTCATCCCTGCGCCTACAGAAGCGAAAGCAATATTATCGTTTGAGTTAAGGCTATGCCCTGGCAATTGTCCTTTAGTAATCAAATCCAGAAGCGTAGGCAAAGTAGCAACAGAGCTATTTCCAAGCTTGTTGATGGTCATAGGCATGATATTGTTGGGGATACTCACACTACCGTAGAGTTTAAAAAGCCGATGTAAAATCGCCTCATCCATTTTTTCGTTAGCCTGATGTATCAACACTTTAGAGATGTCCGTTAACGACAATCCTGCCTTATCAATACATTTTTTAACCAACCCGGGCACATTGCTCAGCGCATATTCATAAAGCTTGCGGCCCTGCATTTTCAAATAAATCTCGGTGCCGGGATAATCAGGATTGTTAGATTCTTTCATTTCGAGCAAAAGTCCATCTTTTATAGAATCGGTACGCGAAGCATGCGCCAGAATACCAATAGGTTCTTTACTTTTACGTGCTTCAAGAATGCAGGCCCCTGCCCCATCAGAATAAATCATACTATCACGGTCGTGAGGGTCAGAAACGCGTGAAAGCATTTCGGCACCAATAATTAAAGCCCGCTGAGCATTCCCACAACGAATCTGATTGTCGGCCTGAATAACGCCCTGTAGCCAACCGGGGCATCCAAATATCAAATCAAATGCGGTGGTTTCGGGATTATTAATTTTGAGTTTATGTTTAACTCGCGTAGCCAAACTAGGAACCATATCTGACTTTACATTATTTTTTCTCACATCGCCAAAATTATGAGCCACAATAATTAAGTCTAAGCTCTCGCGGTCGATACCCGAAGAGTTGAGCGCATCTTCGGCAGCCAGATAAGCCATATCCGAGGTAACCATATCATCATCTGCATAACGACGCTCGTCGATATTGGTAATCTTGCGAAATTTACTAATCAAATCTTCATTAGATGTCTCAATGATGTTCTGATCGTTATCGAAAAACGTATTTTGTAAGAAATCGCTGTTTGGAACTATGTTCTCAGGAATAAAGCTACCAGTGCCTACAATCACTGAGTAAATGTCTTCTATCACAAAAAGTAGTGGTAATAAATTAATAATGTACGCAAAATTAACTAAAAAATCAGAAACTGAAATAAAAAAAACCAAAGAATAATTTTTTTGTAAAATTATATTGAATGGTTTAGTGACCTGAATTCATAAAAAAAATGAAGTCTGTGGATGATTAAAATTGAGTAAATGTGTGACAGTATGTAGAATCGGAATGATTATCTTTTTTAAAAACAACCATGAATGATTAAATAAAAGAAGAAATTATTGAAGGCAAACCCATCAGATTTTTTTTATCAGAAAATACAAATCAATTAAAATTCTCAGAAGAAAAGGTTGAGTTAGCCTGTGTAGATTATTTAGATTTTTGAAAGGATTGAGCCTTTGGGTTGTTGAATTTTTTGTTCATAAAAATTTAAGAAATGTATGGGCTATTCGTGGGCTTGCCGTAACTTTGCACAAATATATTTTATGCCCGAAGAAGTTTATAGTGAAGATTCGATTAAATCGCTGGAGTGGAACGAGCATATACGTTTGCGTCCGGGAATGTATATCGGCAAACTGGGCGATGGAACTTCGCCCGACGATGGAATTTATGTGTTGCTGAAAGAAACAATCGACAACTCTATTGATGAGTTTGTGATGGGTAATGGCCGTTCGATTGAAGTTACCATTAAAGATTTAAAAGTTACGGTGCGCGATTATGGTCGTGGCATTCCGTTGAATAAGGTAGTGGATTGTGTTTCGAAAATCAATACCGGAGCGAAATACGATTCGAAAGTATTTACGCATTCCGTAGGTTTGAACGGTGTGGGAACCAAAGCGGTGAATGCCCTTTCATCATACTTTAAAATACATTCCATTCGCGAAGGCAAGATAAAAACTGCAGAATTTGAGTACGGAAATTTACTTGAAGAATCGAAGATAGAAGACAGTGGATTGAGCAATGGTACGATCGTGAAATTTATGCCTGACGAAAAGATTTTCGGCAACTTCCATTTTATTACGGAATATGTGGAGAAAATGCTGTGGAACTATGCTTTTCTGAATAATGGATTGACGATATTATTTAATGGTCAGAAGTTTGTAGCCAAAAATGGCTTACTCGATCTGCTGAATAATAATATTGACGGGCCAATTTTATACCCCATAATTCATATTAAAGAAAATGGTTTCGAGAGATCGGAAGAGCACACGTCTGAACTCCAGTCACCTGAAGCTAT
>CAYYQJ010000478.1:0-3214 GCA_964473775.1 uncultured Bacteroidales bacterium
GTGGGAAGTGGGAGTTGGAAGTGGGAGTTGGAAGTGGGGAGTGGGGAGTGGGAGTTGGAAGTAGGGAGTTGGGATTTACGCTACCTGGAATTTGGTATTTGATACCCAATTCCAAGTATCAAATACCAAATAGTTAAACTCAAATTGCTGAATGCAAATTATTCAGCATTATTTTTTTGCCACAATAATTTCAAAGATAAAATGAGAGTCGTTTTGTGGGTCGGGGTTGTAGGCCATAATCTGTTTGCCTTTTACATCGGGGAATACTTCTTTTTGAGGTTTTTCGATAATTTCTCCGGCTTTGCCACGAAATGAATTGTCAGGAGTATATGGCGATTTTGTATTTGGGGCAGTATAAAACATAACATCTTTAGGTCCATCAATGGTGATTCTGATGATATCAGTTTCTTTTAAATCACGACGGCAAACTGCTTTGATTGCTCCTTTATTAATAGAGTGAGGATATATTTTATTATCAGCATGATTAATAATCAGATCTAAGGCAAAAAAGGCATTTATTAAAGCTTGTCCACCTAGTATGCGGGCATAGAAAAACTTCAACCAACCCAGGTTTCTATCCATTTGAAGTATCATATTTTCCATAGCATTGCGTAATTCGGCACTGTCGGTTTTAAAGCCTGAAATTAAGCCTTGCTGAATCTGACGGGAGGCAACCAAATTATCATAATAATCCATTACCTCAGCCGAAATAGTTGTTAAACCTGTATAACGATCCATAGCTCCTGAAACTGATTGTATGGCAGTTTCTTTTTGTTGATACGAACCAGTATTAAAACGTTTATGATCAGGTCCGAAAATAGATTTAAATTCGATAGAACTTCTTTTATAAACAGGTATTACCAAATCTTCGAAATCCCTTATCTTAGCAGGAATTTCGGCATACATAGTTTGTACACTCTGGGTTTGAGCCAATTTAACAGAATTGATGGTGCCTTTGATACCCAAGGCAGAAATAACGATGTTTATTACGGTTTCGGTTTCGGTGAACCTTGCCAGAAAACCAGGGTCAGCATCGTCTTTGTGAAGGTTAAGTACGTTATAAGAGAAGATAGCAATGTTCATTCCATTTGCTACACTTTCTAACATTGGTACGCGGAATAAATTGCGGCTTGCAAGCCAATCGGTTGTTTCCATAATGTTTTTTTTAATTTAAAGTTGAACAATAAAAATAGTTTGTAAATTCAGGGAGTAAAATTAGTAAAAAAAATGATTCAATTTTCATCAATTCCAAAAAAAAAAATGTTTTTTTTACACCTCCTTTTGTATCGAATTGATTATGCGATATTTATTATTTTGGCAAATAAAACTTTTTTTTTTTAAAAAATCAGTACAATTTAAAAAAATGAAAACGATTTTGGAAAAGCCTTTTCAAATTAAAAAAACAGGCACTTATTTTGCAAATTCAGTATTGCAAATATTTTAAACAAATACGCCCTTTTATTGTTGCTTTTCTGACCTAAAATATAAAAGCAGCAGCTTTGGGCATATAGTGTTGAGGGTGTATAGCTAAAGCAGCAGCTTTGGGCATATAGTGATGAGGGTGTATAGCTAAAGCAGCAGCTTTGGGCATACCTTGTGGAGGGTGTATAGCAAAAGCAGCAGCTTTGGGCATACCTTGTGGAGGGTGTATAGCCAAAGCAGCGGCTTAGGGCATACCTTGTGGAGGGTGTATAGCCAAAGCAGCAGCTTTGGGCATACCTTGTTGATGGTGTATAGCCAAAGCAGCGGCTTTGGGCATACCTTGAGGAGGGTGTATAGCCAAAGCAGCAGCTTTGGGCATACCTTGCGGAGGGTGTATAGCCAAAGCAGCAGCTTTGGGCATACCTTGTGGAGGGTGTTTTGTAAACGTAATTACTACAGACTTTTCTGATACATCAAGACTCAGATAATCAATATCTTTTAAAATATCGCTTCAAACTAAAAAAAGAAAAAACTCCAGATTTTTTGTTTGGCTTGCGCATCCATCCCGTTAAGGAAAAAACTATTTGCAAAATTCATTAATTTTGTCGTAATCATAACTGTAACCAAGTTTCTGAGCTTTTTTAAAATCCATACAGGCTTTATCTTTATCGCCTTTTTTCAACCAGGCTCCTCCCCTGTTGAACCATGCATTTGCAAAACCGGGATTGCAAGTTATGGCTTTAGTGTAATCTTTTATTGCATCATCAATTAATCCTTTTTCGCCTAATAAAAACGCACGATTGAAATATGCCCAATCATAATCAGGTTTTGCCTCAGCAGCTTTTGTATAATCTTTTATTGCTTCGTTATTTAATCCCAGTTTTTGTTTTGCAATGCCTCGGTCGAGATAAGCTAAAGCAAAGTCGGGTGTAAGTTTTATGGCATGGTCGAAATCATCAATTGCTTTATTATACAAACCGATAGTTATGTAATCATACCCCCTGTTGCTATATGCCTCTGCATAGTTGGGACTAATATTTATGGCAATGCTGTAGTTGCTGATTGCTTTATCAGAAAGACCAAGCCGGTCGTAAGCATCTCCACGATTGTTGTAAGCTACATCGCATTCAGGATATTTTTTGATTACATCTGTCCAAATAGTTACAGAATTATTAAAAGCTTCTATTCTCTGGTAACTTAATCCACAAAGTATGATAACGTACAGTGCAAAAAAGACATATAGCAAGCTGATGCTTTTCTTTGTTCGGAATTTTTCGGATGCTTTTTGGCAAAGTATTAAAAAAACTCCGGCACCGGCAAAATAAACATAATGGTCGTTCAATAAGCCATAGCTATTCGGCAAAATCTGCAGCAGCATAACCATATTGACTGCAAAAAATGCGATGCCAAACCACAGAATTTTATCTTTAAGAGCATATTTGAAGAACAAAAAAACCAGAGCCGCAAAGGCTGCCACATAAAAATAATAATAAGCAGGAATAATGTGTTGACCTGCCCACATAGGATATGGATGAGCCAATGATAGTTTGTAAGGAACCAACAGCAGGATTATGTACTGAACAAAACCGAAACAAGCGTAGATAAGACGATTATATAAAGGAATTGTAGTGACGAGATAAGAAGAATTTGTATAAGCTGCTGATGTATATTGGGGAGCCATAAACACTTTATAGGCTAAGATTGCTGCCAGAATGATGAAAGGGATTTTGTCGAGCCAAAAAGCTTTGGTTTTCCAATTGGCACCAAAGAAAAAGGATAGTAATATTAAGGT
>CAYYQJ010000479.1:0-3211 GCA_964473775.1 uncultured Bacteroidales bacterium
CCGGCGACGAAACCCAAATCACCAAAGATGGCTCTCAAAACAACATCATCAACGGTACCGTCGATTGGGTTTATGAAGAAGAATTTAGTTTTACCAAAGCCTTTTTCTGGTCGCCTGATAGCCGCAAAATTGCTTTTATGCGCCTCGACGAAAGCAAGGTGAAAGAATATCAGATGACCGAATATGGCGACCTCTATCCCTCTCAATATAAATACAAATATCCCGTAGCAGGCGAAGACAATTCTCTTGTGAGCGTTCTTGTTTACGATTTCGACAACTCCGACATCAAAACCATGGACATAGGAAAAGAAACCGACCAATACATTCCCCGCATCTGCTGGACCAAAGACCCCGGAACCCTTGCCATTTTCCGACTGAATCGCCTGCAAAACAAACTCGATATTATTTTGGCCAATGCCAATTTCGGCGTAAGTAAAGTGATGCTCACTCAGGAAAACAAAAGCTACATAGAAATTACCGACGATTTTAAGTTTACCGACGATGGCAAACATTTCATCATCATGAGCGAACTCGATGGCTACAATCATCTTTATCTATACGATTTAAACGGAAAAATTGTCAATCAAATTACCAAAGGGAACTTCGATGTAGCCAAAATTCTGGGTATAGACGACAAAAACCAAACCATTTATTATACTGCCGCCGAATCCAAACCCTATAACCGCGATTTCTATAGCATTCATTTTGACGGCACACAAAAAACCCGCCTCATGCCAAAAGAGGGCACTTACGATGCCGCTTTCTCCAAAAATTTCAAATACTATGTCAGTACTTTTCAGGATGCCAACACCCCGCCTCGCGTAACCATCAACGATAGTAAAGGCAAAGAGCTTCAAACCCTTGTCGATAATCAAAAGCTTATCGACAAAACAAAAACCTGCGGCTTCAGCAAAAAAGAATTTTTCAGTTTCAAAACCTCAGGCACCCTCGATTTAAATGGCTATATGATTAAGCCCCGCGATTTTGATGCTGCAAAAAAATACCCCGTCCTCATGTTTGTGTATGGCGGCCCCAATGCACAGGATGCCACCAACGACTGGGATATTTTCGATATGTGTTGGTATCAGTTGCTGGCACAAAAGGGCTATATCATCGTTTGTGTGGATGGCCGCGGCACAGGCTATCGTGGCGAGCAATTTCGCAAATGTACTTATATGGAATTGGGCAAGCTGGAAACCGAAGATCAGATTGAAACCGCTCATTATCTGGCCACACAGTCTTATGTGGATGCAAAACGCATAGGCATTTGGGGCTGGAGTTATGGCGGATTTATGACCTGCCTTTGCATGACCAAAGGCGCCGATGTGTTTAAAGCAGGTATCGCGGTGGCCCCTGTGACCAACTGGCGCAATTACGACAACATTTACACCGAACGTTATATGCGCAAGCCTCAGGACAATGCGGCAGGCTACGACGACAACTCGCCCGTGAAATTTGCCAAACAACTCAAAGGGAAACTACTTATTGCCCATGGATTGGCCGACGACAATGTGCATGTACAAAACTCTATGGAAATGATTGATGCCCTCATTAAAGCCAACAAACAATTTGATATGCAGCTTTATCCCAACAAAAATCACGGCATCTACGGAGGCAACACCCGCTATCATCTTTATAAAAAAATGACGGATTTTATTTTGGAGAATTTGTAGCAAGCATCAAATATTCAGCTTAGGTTTGATACAGCGCTAAGAAATTTATTAAACGGTTTTTGAACAGGGGCAGAAGAAAGATAGAAGTCAGAAGTCAGAAGTCAGAAGATTGAAGGCAATATCCAAAACCCCAATGCCCAATAACCAATGACCATTGACCATTAACCAATGACCAATGACCAATGACCAATGACCATTGACCATTGACCAATGACTAATGACTAATGACTAATAATTTGGGCGTTCCCTTTCAGGTCGGGCTTTTCTCTCCAAGTCCTCGCGGCGGTGCAAACTCCCTGACATTTAATCAACTTCATCGCCGCCGCTCCGGGCTTTCCGTTACAATCCCTAACGCTCTTGCCAACATCTTGCCAATTTCAAACGGCATTGGTGTCAATCGTCGCAAACTGCTTATTCGGGTAAAAAATGCAATTATCGACCTCTACACCGCAATCATCGCATTCTGCACCGCAATTATCGCATTCTGCACCGTAATTATCGCATTCTGCACTTTTTTTCTTCAGTCTAAAATACCAAAATTTTATCTCAATTTCATAAATCCATAATCCCTAATCCCCAAACTGCCTCTTCAGGTATTCTTCAATCAAACGTGCTTTATCAATCTTATGGCTTGAACTGTAAGGAAATTCAGGTACAATATCAATATCGCCGGGAATCATATAGTAAGGCAATAAGGCTTGTAAAAACGGGAGTAATAATTCGGTTAAATCCTGTTTTGTAGTGCTGGTTTTCAAAATTACATAGCTTACTATTTTTTTTACTTCGTTATTTTTTCTTAATCCAACAGTAGTTGCATCGGCAATCAGTGGGTGGCGGCAAATGGCGGTAGTTATTTCATCGAGTTCGATGCGATAGCCATGCAGTTTTATCTGTTCGTCGTTGCGGCCTTTACAAAATATCATATCGTCTTCAAAATAGGCCAAATCGCCCGTTCGAAAGGCTCTTTTTCCCTCATAAACAAAAAACTTCTTTTGATTTAAAGTTTCATTATTCAGATAACCGATAGAAACATTGTTGCCAGCAATAATCAATTCGCCTGTTTTATCATCTGGATGTTCTTTTTCTATGATAATTTCGCAATCTGGTTTCGGAACACCCACAGGCAAAGGATTGTATTTGTCGAGAATCTCTTGATTAATAGCAATCATGGTAGTAGCCACGGTAGCTTCTGTTGGTCCATAGGTATTATAAATGATGGCTTGCGGAAATGCTTTGTGCAAAGACGATGCTATCTGATGCGGAAGGGTTTCTCCACAAAAGAGAAAATAGCGTAGGCAATTTAAACGCGAATCGGCACCAATGCGACTATAAGTTAATGCAAAAGAAGGAGTAGAAACCCAAACATTACCACCATATTTTAATATACGCGACATCAAACTTTCGGGATTGTTGCTTGTAAGTTTGTCGTTTAATAAGATGGCTGCACCTAAAGCCCCGAAGGTCATCACTTCGTAAACAGATAAATCGAAACTAAAAATGGCAATATTGATAAACACATCATTGGCTGTGAATCCAAA
>CAYYQJ010000480.1:0-3203 GCA_964473775.1 uncultured Bacteroidales bacterium
TTCGTGAAGGAACTTTTTCTAATAATGTGGCTTTTCTTAAATGTGGTATTGTGAAGCTGCACATGCATGGACCTGTAAAAGATAAGATTCTGAGAATTGTTAAAGCGCCAACTTATATTGGACTACCCACCTCTATCAGCGATTCGATCAATCATTTTTCGGCAACAGCTATCATAGATACTACGGTTTGTTTTATTGAAATAGAAGCATTTCGGAATTTCATTTATAACAATGGGAAATTTGCTTATGAAATTATTGTTTCGCTTTGCGAAAGTGAATTGCTGGATTATCAACGCTACACAAGTCAGTCGCAAAAACAAATACCAGGAATGATTGCAGAAACAATTCTTTGTTTGTCGGATAGAATATTTAACAATAATCGGTTTTATTTCCCCCTTTCGCAAAGCGAGTTGGGCGACCTGGTGGGCACTTCGCGTGAAAGTGTGAGCCGTATTCTATCCGATTTCAGTGCCAACAAAATTATCGCTTTCAATGGCAAAGAACTTAATATTCTGAAAAGGGATGTGCTGGAACAAATAAGCGAAAAAGGATAAATCATTACATAATTTTGCATGTAAAAACAATTCTATTTTTTCAAATTACTCATAAGTTAATCTCAATTTAAATAACAGTTTCCATCCCGTTTATTGGCTTCTTAAAACAGTGATGACAATAATCAATTAAATTTTGCGATTGAATTTTCCCAATTGAATTTTTATTCTATTTTTGTCGAAAAATATTTCAATCAATCATTTAAGAATTCAACGTATATGCAGGAAGAAAAAATCATCACCATTGCCGATAATTCGGCCAACCCGGCACCTTTAGGTCTGGCAGCTTTTGGGTTAACTACCATATTGTTAAACATTCATAATGCCGGTTTTTATGGCATGGATACCATGATATTTGCAATGGGCATTTTTTATGGCGGCATAGCACAGGTGATTGCCGGAATTATGGAATTTAAAAAGAAAAACACCTTCGGTTTTACCGCTTTTATATCTTATGGCTTTTTCTGGATATCGCTGGTTGGCCTGATGGTTATGCCTAAATTAGGATGGGGGGAAGCTCCTTCATCAACTTCAATGGCCTCATTTTTGGGCGTATGGGGACTTTTCTCAGTTTTTATGCTCATTGGAACTTTTAAATTAACCCGTGCACTTCAGGTAGTTTTCAGTTTACTGGTAATTCTATTTATTTTATTGGTTTTTGCCAAGACGTCAGGAAGCGAAACCATTCATCATATTGCAGGATTTGAAGGTATTATTTGCGGACTTTCGGCTTTATACACAGCCATGGCACAAATAATAAACGAATTGTACGGCAGAACAGTAATGCCTATTGGAGCAAAGAAATAATTGAAATTTTATTCTAAAAAAGATCAGAGCATCACTTCATATTGATGCTCTTTTTATTTTGTAAAAATGGGTGAGTTTTTTAAAGTGTATAAATTATTAGTAATAGAATAATAAGGCACTTGCTTTAAAAAATCAGCATCCAGATTCCAGGGAAAAACAAAAGCCCATGGGACATTTCGGCGCACTTTACCTTCGAAAATTTCAGCTGTTTTAAAAGAAAGCCATCTGCCAAAAACCAAATGATAATGATTATAACTGTATGAATCTTCGAGAATATAAAATGTTGCTTTGTACTTATTTCTAAGCCATTTTGCTATCGATTCGCAATACTTATAATTGGCAAAACAAGCAATATGAACTCCAAAACCATCAAGGTTTTTCAATTCACAAACATCACCACCAACCACTTTTAATCGCAATCCAGGTTTTAAATAATAAACCTGAGCAGGGCTAATTACAGTTGATTTATAGGATTTCGACTTAAAATAAGTAACCGGAATGGCCCCTGTAGGATGATAAGTGATGTTGGGATCATCTAAAAAATTGACTAAAACATTGGGTTTCCCAACCGAGCCTTTTCTGTTTAAATGAATATCTTTAGTAGTAAGTATTTCGCTACCTGACAAATAACTATCGTCCGGTTTCCGCATTTGACTCAGACCTGAAATATTTTTTCCTTTATCTAAATTGCTTTCAGTGGATGAAATAGTTTTGTCGGCGTTTAGGTTTTTATTATTAGCATGATAACCATTTTGCACATGTAAATTATCCTGCCTCACCGTATTATTAGTTTGCTGACTCTGCTGCTGACTATATCTGCTAGTGGATGTTGATTGGCTATTTTGTTGAGGATGATAGGTACTATTGGCGTTAACTGTTTGCCCTCCACCCTGATTTGTCCTGCTTTGATAAGTAGTGTTTGACGTTTGTGTATAGGTTTGTTTTTGAACCACTCCCTGGCAAAAAAGAAAACCCGGGAATAAAATACCTGCAACTAAAAGTAAATGTGTTTTCATAACGAATCAAATAAATTATAAACCAAAATTGAAACGAATATCTTTAATATTTTCAGACTATAAATGTACAAAATAATTTATCGGACCCTATGAAAAAAAAGTTATCGGTAGTAAAAAATCAGTTATCGGTAAGAAATGTGCAAAAACGTTTATGATTGGAAAAAATAAAGCAATTTATAATTTGACAATTTTACCTAATCAATGTCCTTCTATTTCTTGCCGCTATAAATTATTTCATCAACACAAATAACGAGTGCAACAATAAAAGAATCATTGTCAACCCCACTAATCTCTACCCCATAAGTATCCGAAAATGCAAACCATTTCTTAGATACACTCCCCACTGCCATATCATTTTTCAAAATAGTGAATTCATGCGACCAGATATCTCCCGAAATATAATAAGGAGTTCCATTTTGGTCTATCTCAATCTTAGGTTTCAAAAAAGTAAACTTCTTTCTTAATGTTGCATATAAGAATTCATCCTTATAAATCTCATAAACAGGAAGAAAATTAAACAGTTTCTGTTTGATAAAAAACAATTGGTTTCCTGTATTATTGCTAAGATGCAGCTTTTTACCAATGGTAAAAAATTCTGAGGTTACAGTAAACTTAACATTTTCGAACTCATCTTTTATCGTAAATTTGTCGGTAAGAGAGAACATTTTTTGTCTGATGATGTATTTCATTGCTGCTGATTTAATTTGCAACTACAAATGTAAATTATTTTCTGCTTGGAGTTTCACCCAACAACACAATTTATAAATAAAAAAACAGTATTGACCGATAAAACCAGATTTTGCTTAATCTGTGATTTTATCTTACACAT
>CAYYQJ010000481.1:0-3188 GCA_964473775.1 uncultured Bacteroidales bacterium
GAAACCATCACAACGTAATACTAAACGGCTCTGAACACTCTTTCCCTACACGACGCTCTTCCGATCTGGCAGGTTTTTATCTTTCAATAATTCAAAATAGTTTTTAGTACGGTCGCGACCTACCAACAAATTCGGGTCATAAGCAGGGCTTGATGCAATGGCAAGTATGCCACCGGTTTTTGGGTCGAGAGCTACCACGCTGCCACGCTTGTTTGCCAACAATTTTTCGGCATATTCCTGAAGTTCCACATCCAGATAGGTATGCAAATCTTGTCCGGCTTTGGCCTGAACATCAAATTTTCCGTTCATATAGCTGCCCATATCGCGATTATGAACATCTACCATGATGATTCTCACTCCTTTTTTTCCTCTCAGCTCTTTTTCGTAGGATTTTTCCAGACCGCTTATGCCTATATAATCACCGGGTTTATAGTATTCGTCGGCTTCAAGCATTTCAGGGGTGGTTTCGCCTATATAGCCTAATATCTGAGCACAATAAGGCTGTGGATAATTGCGGATGGTTCGGGCCTGAATATAAAATCCGGGATATTCTGACAGCCTTTCCTGAAGTATTCCGTATTGTTCTTTAGGGATTTTTTCATCATAAATGGTTGGCAGAAAATTGGAATAGAGGGTGGCTACCTTTATCTTTTTTCTGAAGGTAAGGATATCGGTATTGATAAGATTACAGAAACCAAGCGTATCAAAGGTTTTTCCCATTTGATGCGGAATTACCATCAAATCGTAGGTGGCTTCGTTAAACAATAAGGGTTTGCCATTTCGGTCGTATACCAAACCACGGGCAGGAAACTCGGTTAAATATCTGAAAACATTATTGTCGGCCCGCGATTTATTGGTTTCATCAATGATTTGCAGAAAAAATATACGGATAATGAAAATCAAAGCTATCACCAAAAAAATGGTGTTGATTACATAGCGTCGGGAGGTAAAAGTTTTATTAGTTGGCATAATCCGTGTGGTTCGGCAAAATTAAGGATTTCTGCTGAACTATGCCTGATTGAATTAATTTAAAAAGTAAAAGGTATTTGGTATGTGGTATATGGTCTGTGGTATTTGGTATATGGTATGTGGTATTTGGTGATTTAGTGGTAGAGACTCATGGCTGTGTGTCTATATGATGATGCGGTTATTATGGCAAGGAGAGTTGGATATAGGTAGAACCTAAAAGGATAGAAAAGACAAAGGTAGAACCTTTGATTAAGCTGCGACCAACAGGGATTTTGAAAATCACAACAAACTTGTTTTATAATTTACATAAGTTTCTAAGCATTCATTCCTAAATTTTTCAAATTCATCAATTCGACAATTTAAAGATGGATATTTTAGAACTTCTATTTTTGCATTTCTCCATGCATTTTTTTCGCTTAAGATTTTTTTATTAAAATCATTTTCGTCCTTTTTTTCTATTGTTCCAGAGATATGATGTCCAAATTCATGAAAAATTGTCCATAAGATATTTATTGGGACTACATTATTGTTTCGAAGTGATATTCTTATGAGACATTTCCCGTTATTTTCCTCATGAACAGAAAAATCCGAATCATATCGTGCAGTGATTCGACAATTTGCATTTTCTATTTTTTGAAAAATATCTTGTAATATTTCACGATATTCTTCAAGATTTCCTTCTTTGCAAAATTCGTTTACTTTTTGTATAGACTTGGATGATACCATACTAAATTCATCATGGTCGAAGATTTATACAACTACTCTATTTATTCAGATAATTCAACTTCTGTCACATTTGTAATTTCAGAAACCGTCCAAATATCATCAATATTTATAGCTTTGCTTTTATCTGGCATTTCAGAAATACTTAATAGAAATGGTTGACCATTTAAAGTTACATTATAATCTATTTTCATTTGTGAAAATCTTGTTTTAGAAACAATTGCATATTTATAAATTTTGATGCCAAAAGTAACTTTGATATATTTTTCTGTAACAAAAATTTCAACTTTTTCGTGGGTTGGATTATCCATAGCAGTTACCCAGTCACCTTTGCCTTTAACATCAGCCCATTTATCGGTTTTATACAAGGTTCCTTTTACTTTATTTTGTGCATTTATAGCGCTTACTGATAGGATTGATAAAAATCCCAAAAAAATTAATCTTTTCATTTTTTTTGAAATAAAATAATTATTGACAAAACATTAGTTCTCCTATCCCATTACGCACATTGGGCGCGTACCATTGCATTGAGATTGAAATTTTATAATTATACCATTCTGTTACTTCAATGACTATCCCTTTTGAACAATTACGATAAACTTTGGATGATTGATTCCCATCACCATCATTTATTTTAACAAAGTCATATCCTAATTTGTCAAATTCCGCATTCGAATACTTGTAATCTTTTATCAGAAGGTCATCCCAAACAATTAAACGATAATCATTTTCATATTTATGGCTAACACTATTGTCAGGATAATCGCTATTTAAAATACAAGTTTCAAAATATTTTAGTGTTTTTGAATCGGAAGAGGTTTGGGCAAATGAACTTAAACTCATAAATGCAACAAAATAAAAAATAATATTTTTCATAAAAAACGATATTAAATCTACCCTACTCATCTGGCTTTTCAGTTACCGCCCCGTTTTTTAAAGTGATTGCTGGTCTCCACTAAAATCCGACATCAAAGATATATTATTTCTTGTATAAACCCCCTAAAAAAAAACTTCCGAAGCCATTTTTTCATCTCCGGAAGTTCTTATGTATTACTCTATATTATTATTCTATCGAATAACCCTAAGAAATTACACCCGACCAGGGTTTGCTAAAAGGTCCCCATGTTTTGGGTTTGCCTTTAAACCTTTTACGGGCTTTATACCAGGCTTTCATGCCTTCTTGTGTTTCTTCAAACTGATGTGGGTAGTAGCCGCGTGATGCTTCGCCAACAGGAGCGAATTCTTTTGCAGCAGGGGCCTCTTTTACAGCAATTTCTGTAATAGCCATAAATACTTCAATTGCATCCACTCCAGCTCCTTTAGCTCTGCTTGTAACACCGGGGGTGGTTACCAAACTTAACTGATACAGATGTTCGTTTTTCATTATCTGTCCGGTAACTTCTCTTAAAGCATTAATTACATCAACGCCTGGAGCTGGTGTTTTTTTATCATCAGATCGGAAGAGCGTCGTGTAGGGAAAGAGTGTTCAGAGCCGT
>CAYYQJ010000482.1:0-3183 GCA_964473775.1 uncultured Bacteroidales bacterium
AAAACCCAAACTTATCAATTTCCTAAAAATGTTCGGCACCTCTGGTGCCGTAGCCTAGGAAGGGCTGTTCGCGCTTATTATACCCGGGGTTTCACCCCGCACTACAAACAGGTCACCCCTACGGGGGTTTTAACCCTAAAAAACTTAAAAAACTTGATAAACTTGACAACCCTGATGAACTTGATGAACTAAAATTCCCCAAATCCTTCCCATCTTGGGACATTTTTTCCCATTTTGGGCCATATTTCCACATGTAAAACAACAATTATGTATTCCCAAATCATTTAAACGTAAAAAAAATCAAAAAAAATTCATTCCTCTTAAAATTTTTTTTTCACCTCATCCAACTCCTTCAAAATTCTCTCCGCTTTATTATATCCCGTTCAATCAATTTCATACATGTTTAAAAATTAATGTAGGCTTCTTCTTCAACCAAAACCTCCAAATAAAAATCTCATCCAACCTCCGTATTTTTCCTTCAAAAACATCTTATGAATTTCCATTACATAGCTAAACAGACAATCATTGGCACACATTTTGATAACCATTTATCATGTTAATGAAACAAAATGATCACCCGTTCTTTGACATCCTGTTCATGCTACCTTACTAAACCATATTTTTTAAAATCTCTATACCCCTCTCTGTTGTTGCCTGTCCCGTACACCAGTGTCGGGATGCCTCCTTGTTAAAAAAGCCAAACTTGGGCTCACTTAACCTCACTTTTTTCAATCTGCTCTTTTAGTGTGTCTTAAACACTTTGAATTTTAAAATCATGTCGGTCTTCCTTCTGCAGATGTCGCTCTTCCTTCTGCAGATGCTTCTCTTCGCTCTGCAGATGTCGCTCTTCCTTCTGCAGATCACACTGATTGCTCTGAAACTCGTTCTCTTTCCTCTGAAACTCGCCCTCGTTATACTGAATGCGTCGCTCTTTCCTCTGAAACTCTTTCTCTTTACGCTGAATCTGCTTCTCATTCTTCTAAATATCGCCCTCTTCCTTCTGAATATCGCCCTCATTACGCTGAAAGCGTCTCTCTTCCTTTTGTATCTCATTCTCTTTCCTCTGAAAACACTTCTCTTTCTTCTGAAAGTCGTGTTGTTTCCTTTGAATGTCTTTTCGACATTAATTAGGTTTAGCCTGCTTCCTTCAAAACTCGTTTTGAAATATCAATGGCTCTTTCTGTAAGCCAATTTTGTCATGCTGATAAGACAAATACCTATGCTCAACACTTCTAATCCTGCACTGATATCTCAAAATCCGGTACTACACTTTTCAAACCAGTTCCTTAAAGTCTAAAACCTTTAATACTAACAATTAAAATTTCAGTAAATAAACAATTCAATAAATTTTTAAACCAAATGACCAAACCTCAAATTCTTAAATTTAATGCGTATGGCAGAGTTTATATCTTATTAATCGATAACGACGCTGTCTTAATCCTAATCACCCTCTATCCGCTTCTCAAAACCAGATTTACACTCGGTTTCGAGAAACTCTACCAGGCAATGGTGCGCCAATACCAACGTACAGGCTATATCACCATCGACAAAAGCATCATTATGAACATAATGATTGCAACTGTACGTAAATATCAGCTACGTGCAAAAATTCAATCCGCCAATCTTGGTCGTGCCGATCTCCGTGCAGCTTTCGACAAACCAATTACATTTTTATCTCATGGAAACCAGGAAGATGTATTAGGTAATTGTACAACAATGTACAATTTAATGGATACAAACTCCGCTACTCTAACTGTGATTCTGCCAACTGAACTAACCGAAATGTCAGATATCATTGCTAAATACAAAGCCATCATCACCAAACCTATCAAAGCCATCAAAGACCGCAAAGCCGAAACCACGGATATCTATCCTAAACTTTTCGCTGAAATGGACGATGTTTGCGACTTAATTGGTGGTGTCCTCGAATCCTACCAACCAGAACTCTTTATTAAATGGCAAGACGAACTAAAAATCGGAAAACCATCTGGTCGTCGTCACGAATCCCTCGTCTGCCGCTTCATCGATCAGGCTACTGGCGTTCCCATTACTAATATGATGGTAACCCTAACCGATGGCATCAACACTTACGTATTAAAATCCACTCGTGCTGGTTACATTCGTAAATACAGTCTTCCTCCTGCCAATTATTCCTTTACTGCCGAACACCCTGTTTATCCAACCTACCAGCAAGACAATATTGCCATCACCGACGACAATACTGCCAGCTTTATCATAAAATTAAAAAAACAATAATCTCATTTTCACCAAACAACCAAAAGCCCGCCCGATTCCCATCCGGCGGGCTTTTTATTAGCTTGTCCCCCCCAATTATTCAATCTTAATTCTTAATTTATAACCCTCATCTTATAAGTAGCCCACGGCCTCTCCAACACCCTTTTGGCAGAAGGGCTATACGAACCTTTGATAATCATTATAGATGTAGAATCAACATTTTTATTGATTTTAAATTCGTAAGAGCCATTGCCCAGGTTCTTGATTACTCCACCTTTACCTATGATTACACGAACAGCGGCAATGCTGTCGGCCTTGCCTTTTATCTGCAAAGAATAGATGCTGTCCTTATGAACCGCATTGGTCCAGTTTTTTAAGATACAGATGCCTTCCGACAAGTTTTTTGTTTCAGGCAAACTGTCGTTGCTGTGTTTGGCAAGGTCTGTTGCCGGTGAATTGCACGACAAGAGCATCAAACAGATGGAAAGATAAAAAAGGGGTTTCATGTTGGTTCTTTATAGAGATGCATTGGTCTGGGGTATATGGTCTATGGTCTATGGTATTTGGTATGTGGTATCAGGTATTTTTAATTGAAAATCACTCATCATGATCCATGTTATTCACGGTTCAGATTTATTATCTTAACCAATAAAAATGGTCATTAAAGTCAACCCAATGACAATTAATGACCATCTAATGTCCACAAATGACTTTACTCCGAACTTCTGTCTTCCGTCTTCCGTCTTCTGACTTCCGTCTCCGGACTTCCTACTTCCGTCTTCCCTCCTAATACATCAATTGCTTTTTGCTGCTGTTTTTCCAGCCTGCATCGCTTTTATATTCCGAGAAGAAAATAACCAGGTCGGCATCGCTTTTGTAATCGCAGAAATAAATAGTTACCTGTGCATCGCTTTTGTAGTTACAGAAATACCACAAGCCATCATTTCC
>CAYYQJ010000483.1:0-3175 GCA_964473775.1 uncultured Bacteroidales bacterium
TTTCAGAATCAGTTCTACAAGGCTGGTGGGGATTTCATATCTCTTTAAAAATGTCTTCAACAAAATTTTTCCTTCTTTATTGGCAGTTATAAGAAATTGTTCTCTGAAATCATCCTGAAATGTCCTCGAAAAATTAAACTTCAGGACGTCCTTTTCTTCAAAATATCTCGAAAAATCAAGTATCCCGGGCCCTGATATTCCTTTATGTGTAAAGCAGATATCGCCCACATGTTCGTTTACTTTTTTGTTATCACGATACAAATACACAATCACATCAGTTAAAGTAACTCCCGACAATTCAGCCATGACGAAATTGCGGATAAACACCGGTGTGAGCGAAGGTTTTGGATGCACAATTTTATGTCCCAATTGTTTGGCAAAATCATAGCCATCGCCAGAGGAACCCGTTCCGGGATAAGACTTCCCCCCTGTTGCTATAATCAGATGGCTACAGCTAAACACCTGATGCTCGGTTTGCACCACAAAATTTTGATTCTCTTTAGAAACTTTAATTACGGTCTGACCGCAATTCATCTCTACTTGATTGGCATTGCAGGCCTTTAACAAAATGTCGAGCACATCATTGGATTTATCACTATAAGGAAAAACTTTTCCGTTTTTATCTGTATAGGTTTTCATCTTACGACTTTCAAAAAAATCTATCAACTGCGTGTTATTGAATTCCATCAAAGCGGTTTTCAAAAAGCGGTTGTTATCACCATAATGCACGAAAAAGTTACTGATTTCGCCAACATGCGTAAGGTTGCAACGGCCTGAACCGGCAATCAATAGTTTCCTTCCGGGCAGGTTTTTCTTTTCCAGAATCATGATGGATTTGCTACGGCAATGCGCTGCAGCAAACAATCCCGAGGGACCGCCTCCTATGATGATGGTCTCGAAATCCGTCATTCATTGCCTCCTTCTTTGGATTTAAAACCCTTAAAAACATAAATATCCTCATTTTGAAAGCTAAAGGCCGTATCTTTTTTCAGATTTCTGATAATTTGTTCATCCGAATGGTATCCTACTTTATCCAGGGGTTTATCATAATAAATATAATAATCAGCCTGAGTATTCAATTGGTCCCTGTCGGCAATGTTTTTCGCTACCTGAATATTAGAGTATTTATTTTTAGTAACATAATATTCAATAGAGCTTTCAAAAGGCCACGAAAAATCGAGCATCAGGGTTTTCTTTTCTTCAATTCCCTTAGCGTTTATTTTGTTTAAAATCTCCTCTGTATGTGCATCAAAAGGCCATGAAATGGTTTTAATTTCGTTCGCATTCAAGCTGAAATTGACTAAGGAAAATCCACAAAGTAACATCACCGAAACCACTGACGGAATCTTAAACCTATTGGATTTTATGCCATTGGCAAAGAAAATCAGCGCCATTATCAGTAAAGGAAAAAACAAAAGTGCAGTGCGGTCGGTAAGGTATAAGCTTGCGGAAATATAATGGTTTACGAGACTTGCCATCATGCTTACACCCATCAATAGCATGATGATGATTCCGTTATCAGACCATAAAGTGGGTTTTATTTTTACTGTATCAACCAAGTAAAAAACGGCCATCAACGTCAACATGATTAAGAACAATGGCAACCCCACCTCCGCCAATCTTACATCATAAGGACGATATAAAGAAAAGGAAAATAACGAAATCAATGTGTCGTGATAAAAGCCTGTGATGCCTCCATAATATAAACTTTGGTTGCTTATCAGTTTGATGAGAGGCGTGTAAATCATCGCGGCAAGCAAGAGGGTAAGCAAGGCCGAGGGCAGAAATATTTTAATATAATTCCTGTTGAGTTTATGTTGGATGATGCCTATGTAGTTGCCTGTAAAGATTATCGCTGCAAAGAAATATAGAAAAGTGAAGTTGCTCAAAACCGCCAGCATAGCAAACACGATAGACAAGGCAAACCCCATCCACTCCCCGCTTTTATTAAATTTCAACAGATAAAAGATGGATGCCATCTGAAATGCCAATGCCAGTCCGTAGCCGCGGGCAAGACTAAAAAAATCCAACACAAAGGGATTAAACATCAACACCATAAACAAACAAAGCCCGAAAAAACGGTTCAGAAACTTGTCGGATATGCTGAAACAAAAATAGCCATACACTGCCAAAGCCAACACATTGGGCAGGCGCGCCATAAGCAACGAATGATTGCCCGAAACATAAAAGAGCTTTATCAACAGGGTGTTTAAAATCTGATTGTTGGCATCGCAAGGCTGGTAAGAAAAGATATTCGACAGCGACAAAGGCACAAAATCGCGCAACGTCCAGGCTTCGTCGTAGGTGATTCCCATCGCTATTGCCCTGTATAATACATAAATAAAAACCAGTGTCCCGGTCAGCCCATAAATCAGTTTTGATTGGTTTTGTTGAAACATGCTTATAGATTATGCCACCGCTCAGTCATGTTCTTTGCGGCTAATTTCGCGTTTCAAATCTTTATCTTTCAGGGTTTCGCGTTTATCATACGAGTGTTTTCCCTTGGCCAGCGATATTTTAAGTTTGGCCAGTCCGTTATCATTTATAAAAAGCAACACAGGTATGATGGTAAATCCTTTTTCTTTCACTTTGCCCAATAGTTTTTTCAATTCTCTGGAAGTGAGCAAGAGTTTTCGTTCGCGTTTCGGATTATGGTTGTTGTAGGTGCCATAGATATACTCGGTGATATGCATGTTCATCACAAACATTTCGCTGCCTTTAAAAGTGCAATACGCATCGTTGATACTGGCTTTCCCTTCGCGCAGCGATTTAATTTCGGTACCTGTAAGCACGATACCTGCCTCAAAATCTTCTATCAAAAAATACTCGAAAGAGGCTCTGCGGTTTTTTATATTTATTTTAGCTGGTGCGATTTTATTCATTAAAATACTGGTATTAAATAATCTGCTGCCACGAAACCCATTCTGTAAGCATCACAACAACGGAAACAGCAATCACAAAATTAAGTATTTTTTGGTAATTATGAGGGGTATGGCAGGGTTTTATTCATAACGGACAATGTTTTGCCGCCGTAGAGACGCACGGCTGTGCGTCTAAACAAGGATGCGGAAAAGATTGCCACAGATTACTCACAATAATCAATTAATTTAAATTGTGTTCGTGAGGTTGCTTCGCTTAGTTCACTGATTATTTGAATGCGGGGAATACAATTCTC
>CAYYQJ010000484.1:0-3174 GCA_964473775.1 uncultured Bacteroidales bacterium
AGCTAGATTTTCTGACATAGTGGAAATATTGATAAATGATTACATAAATAATACGTCTCCTGTTTTATAATCAAAATATTTTTTTTAAAGAAAGAGAAAAATTATGGGTGAATTTTTTTATTAATAAATTGATTATAAACTTTTTAATTTTTATTTTTTATGTTATTTTTTAAAGCAACTTACAGTTTTAATAAAGGAGGTTATCTGGAAAGAGCCGAATTTGGACACAATCAGGGCGAAAAAACCGATGGTTCAACCGTTTTCCCTGTTATGCCTTATGGTAAAGTGGTCATACAAGGTGCGAGTACACTATTAACAACCACTCATGGCAATTATATGTTGACTCATAGCGATGAGGATTTTGTTAAATTAACTGCCGCCGACAAAGACCTTAGGTTTAAACTAAGAAAAAATGCCGATTATGTAACTCTGATGGCGGATGGAGACAAAGATTTAATAATTTCTGCAGGATTTGTTCCATCGAAGGGCAGATCTGTAAAACCAAAAGCCAAATGGTTTGTTGAGCCCGGTCCGGAAAAAGGTTGGGTGAAATTAACCTATACCAAAGAAAAATCTTTAAAAGAAATTACTGTGGTTTGGCTGGTGTTTAAAGGCAAATTGGCTCCCGAATCGTTTGATGATTATAGATTTTGCACAAGTACTTCATTAAATGTCAAAGAAAAACCAGGTTATATTAGTGGCGAATGGCTTACTTTTATTGCAGCTTCTGTTAGAACAAATAGTAACGAAAATTTGATTTGGACAGCACCTATGACCGTTTTGGTTCCTTAATGGTTCTTCAATTTCATTAGTGGTTATTAGGTAGTTTATTGTTTTTGATTCAGGATTCATAAATCAAAAAATCCTGAATCAAAAATATATTGCCTATTTTTGCTCTCCAAAATCCATTTTATGAAACATCTTATTTATTTATCGGCTGTCGTCCTGCTTTTTGCTGCCTGCAATCCCAAACCAAAGGAAGATATTGTTTCTATTCACACTCCGTATGGAGTTATCAAAGTGAAACTTTACGACAAAACACCCAAACATCATGATAATTTTCTGAGTCTGGTATCAAATCATTTTTATGATAGCACTCTTTTCCATAGAGTGATACAAGGTTTTATGATACAGGCCGGCGATCCTGTTTCTAAACATGCACAACCCGGGCAGATGCTTGGCGACGGCGATACCAATTATAAAATTCCGGCCGAGTTTGTAGAAGAATATCTGAACAAACGAGGTGCATTGGCCGCTGCCCGCGAAAGCGATGATGTAAACCCCGATAAAGTATCGTCGGCATGTCAGTTTTATATAGTGCAAGGCAAAAAATTTACCGATGCCGGCCTCGATTCTGCCGAACAAAAACGCGAACGATACACCAAATCTTTTATACTAATAGATATTCTGAAAAAGAAAAACGACAGCATTGAATTGAAACATTTTCAGAAGCTGATGCAGCAACACGATGTCCCGAATATTTATCAGATGCTTGATAAATACCGCGATGCGGTGAATGCTCAATATGCTAAAACCAAACCCTGGAAACTTACTCCGCAGCAACGCGAAGTGTATAAAACCATTGGCGGTGCGCCTCATCTGGATGGTGCTTACACCGTGTTTGGCGAAGTGATTAGCGGCATGGATATAGTGGATAAAATAGCTGCCGAAAAACGCGACACCAACGATAGGCCTTTAAAAGATATCCGTTTGTGGATGAAGGTTGAATCGGGGAAGTAATAAACCACAGAGTGTCATTAAAAAAAAACCACAGAGTTCACAGAGTATCATCACAGAGAACACAGCGTTTGAGTGTTAAACGCTGTTTATATCTTTCAGAAATAATCAGTGAATCTGTGGCAATCATCCTTTATTTAATTTTAAATCTAACTCCTGCATAAATCAGTCGTCCTACAATAGGTCCCCAGTTCATCGAGGTATCGAAATGGGTATGATAAGGCAGAAAAGCTTCGGTGATGGGGTCTTTTTGTTTAAAGTTCAGCAGGTTTTCGGCGCCCAGATAGCAATCAATTTCGTGTTTAAACTTTTTAGTGATTTGAGCATTCAAAAGAGGATATACCGGAGAGTAAGAATAGCTTCGCTGTACAATTCCTGGCATTTTGCTTTGGTCGCCAATGCGTGCAGGGCCGTTAATCTGAGTAGTAAAATCGAATTTCCATTTGTCGAAACGGGTGGCATAACTCAAAGTAACCAAACCTTTGTATTTGGATGTCAGCAATCGTGGTTGTAAAACTCCGTTGGTGGTTTGTTTGGCATCATTTATTCTGTAAGCCAACAAAACATTGAAACGTTTAACAGGTTCGAAGCTGAACTGAATCTGATAACTGTTTGAATAAGATTTTCCGGCACTATCTTTCAGGTTATAAAAATCGGCAATGGCAGGGTCTCTATCTAAATCAACCACCACCTGATTGAAGAAATCGGTTCTGTAAACATCAATATCAATTTCGGCTTTGCGTTTGCCAATCTGAAATTCTTTTACCAGATTTAAACCATAGTTTGCAGCCTTTTCCTGAGCCAAAGATGCTTCGATACGTATGATTTTCTGACTTGCCAGAATAGACATATTCTCCGAAATGATGTTAGCCGAACGATATCCCAATCCTGCTGAAGCGCGCAAAGTAAGATTCTTTGCTATCAATACCTTGATGTTGGTTCGCGGTGTGAAAAATAATCCATAACGACTGCTGTAATCGCCTCTCAATCCTAATATGAATGAGAATTTTTCGGCATTAGTCAACGTATATTCAAAAAAAGCACCACCCACAGCTTCCGAACGATTGAAGTTGTATAGCACAGGATTCAGATTGGTGTTTGGCGATAAAGTAACCACATCGTGCATAGAAACAACGCTTCCGGCAGGCAAGGTTTGGTAAATATAGGTAAACTGAATCTGCGAATAGTTTTCAAGATAATTATCATAAAGAAAACTCACACCTGTAGAAAACTTATGGTCGGTGGTTCCGAAAATAGATTGATAAATCAGATTACCGTACAAGCTTTTTTCTATGCCTGTATAGTTATTTACACCAAAATATCCCTTCTGATTGTGATAGATACCCGAAAGAATCAACCCCACACTTTTATAAGGTTTGCCCTTAAACATAAAACCATTTTTCCAGAAAGCTTCTGCACGGCTGGTTTTCATACCAA
>CAYYQJ010000485.1:0-3144 GCA_964473775.1 uncultured Bacteroidales bacterium
GATGCCATTCAGGATGAACTCGAATCATTCAATCATCTAACAAATATTTAATAAAAACACCGAAAGCTATTTGCAGTTAAGATGCGCCCCAATAAGTATATATAGCTTATCACGCTACAGAGATCGAGAATCCTGCTTGAAACAAAAACGATGATAATCAAAAATCAAAAATCATTCAATGCAGTACAAAAATCAAAGTTCAGCCATCAATCCTCAATCAGCTTCTTATCGAAATTAGTTAGTAGGTGTTTTTTTTAATTCTCTAACAACATTGAATATTAGAATTACGTAAATTTCCCCTTCTCGGTTATACATCTTCGTGTCTAAGAATTTAAAAATCTATATCATAAGCCTAAGAAATAATCTGTTTTCCTTGTGTTTAATATCATTTTTATTCAATGTCTTTCAAGCCTTTCATCTTTATACCTTACTAATAGATTGGATAGTTGCAAGGCCAATAAACTCTACAAAGAAAGGCACTCCATAAGGCGTGCCTTTCTTTTTATAAATTATAATCATTATTCCTACGGTTTCACCACATGCACCACCCCAGTCGAATTATTATCAATAATCGCCATATCCGAACCATCAACAATTCCATCGCCATTAATATCCTCTGGATAATAACCCTTTAATACTCCGGTACTGCCATTATCCACTGCGGCCATATCCGAGCCATCCACATTGCCATCCTGCGATGCATCGCCCGCATAAATACCGTAAACATTATTTCCTAAATGTTTCTGATTATTCCCATAAGCCTGTGTAATGGTAGTAGTAAAATCATAATTAAATGGGCCTTTTCCATTCAAATCTACCACATCGCTGCTCCAGGTTTCTATACTATTACGATGTTTTACCACAATGTAATACGAGCCGGAAATACTTCCTGAAGGGTAATTTATCGTAACAATACCATCGATATTAAGATTAAGATTATTAAATCTATAAGCTAGATCATAAGGTGCATAAGCATCATGCAACTCCACTCCTATGGTATCCGATATTCCAATCTCATATTCAGGTACTGATTCTCCCATACTTTGGTTCATTGTACCACCTCCGGCATACAATCCTTCAAGGAATAATTTCAGATTGAGTGTAAGCGAGCAACCTTCGTCAATCTGCCCGTTGCAATTATCATCAAATCCATTGCTACAGATTTCCGTAGCGCCCGGATAAACCATTGGGTTGTTATCATCGCAATCAGTATTATCCTCAACGAAGCTAGCAGGAACTGTACATGATATTAAATGAGCATTATTGTTTCCGTATCCATCACCATCTGCATCCAGATAATAATCCTTAGAGTCTAAAAAACTGAATTGCCAGAGTTCATTGTGTGGAGTACCCGACTCCACTTCGTTTCCAAATGCATAATAGCCTACGTCTCCGATACTGAAGGCATTGCCTAACCAAAATGAATTATATGGTCCCGAACACGGCTGGACTTTCCAGGTATTTGTAAGGGTTTGGTATTCCCAAATATTAAAATCATAAACGCCTTGAATAACAAATATTTTGTCATTAAGTGCGAATGAATATGCGGATCCTCCCCCTATGTATTTGTATGCCAATGCCTGCCACTGATCAATTTGCGGATCGTAAGCCCAGAAATCACCCGATGGAAAATAAACATAGCCTTTGCTTCCAACTGTTGTTGAAGAAAAAACTTGGCTTTGTATCGGAATACTTGCTTTCTGCAACCACTCATCAGTTGTAGGATTATACTCCCAAAAATCCATAGAATCCCCATAGTCCGCCAAGCCATAATACCCTTTTGAATCAATACTAAACGCTGCTCCTTTGTTATAAGCCATGCCAGGATAACTGGTTTTTTGTATCCAAGTGTCAGTTGTAGGATTATATTCCCACATTGCTGAATAATCATCACTGTTTCCAATTACATAGCCTTTATCTCCTATACTAAAAGCCGATGCATTAAATAGTTGTCCCCCTCCCGGATAACTGTTTTTTTTTGTCCATTGATTAATAGCGGGATCATATTCCCATGTCTCATTATCACGGTTGTTGGTAGTATTAGTAATTGCAAAATAGACTTTATTATTTATGGTAAATGATGCACATCCCCATGTTCCCGCACCCGGCAAATGAGAAACTACAGTAAATGAGGTATTATCAATAATGCCATCGCAATTATCGTCGATGCCATTACAGATTTCAATGGCTCCGGGATGAATTAATGGATTGTCATCATTACAATCAGTTATTCCTAGCAAATCCTGGGCAAGATGATAAGTGATATCTGGATTACAGTTTTGGGATGGAATAATTTGACCATAGGTTGAATAAATTATTACGATACAAGGTCTTTCACATGATACAACAAAGTTGTTTCCATAGCCATCATTATCTCTATCCTGATACCAATGTGTTTCCGGGTTAATAAGAGAATCATTGTCGTCACAATCTCCTATGCCAGTAAGTTCTGCAGAAAGGTGATACATAACACCCGGACTAGTACATGCAACAACCGGTATTCCTCCATAACCATCATTATCTAAATCAGGGTACCAGGTTCGGAGTCCGCCTACTGCTGCATTATTGTCATCACAATCGGTACTATCAGTTACATAGCCGTATATATAGACACACGAGTGTATGTTTATATTTCCATAGCCATCACCATCCGCATCGACATAAAAAAGTTTTATATTTTCATCTACAATTCCATTGCAATTATCATCTATACCATTGCAAATTTCTGTTGCACCAGGATGAACTTTTGGATTATTATCATCGCAATCCGTATTGTTAGTTACATAGCCAAATATCAGGGAGCAAGTATCTATATGGATGTCAGGATTGCCATAACCGTCGCCATCATAATCATAATAATACATCGTATTAGCCACTTCATCTATACATCCATTGCAATTATCATCTATGCCATTAGCCAGTTCCACAGCACTGGGATGTATGGCAGCATCCTGATCATTACAATCATCTGAATTTCGCACATAGCCCAAAGGAATATTGTTGCAGTCCGCTGACCTTATCGATGAATTTCTATCCCCATATCCGTCACCATCAAAATCTCGATAGTAAGTACATTTTTCAATATTACCACTGATGAAGATCGGAAGAGCGTCGTGTAGGGAAAGAGTGTTCAGAGCCGTGTAG
>CAYYQJ010000486.1:0-3123 GCA_964473775.1 uncultured Bacteroidales bacterium
ACACGGCTCTGAACACTCTTTCCCTACACGACGCTCTTCCGATCTATGATGGGTTGCAGCTTTTTCATTTCTTCCGGCTCCGAAATACCGGCTTCGAATATAGCCAGCTGGTTTTCTTCCTGCATCTGCCAAACAGAAAGCGGAACCCCGATTTGCGAGTTGAAACTCTTGGGACTTCGCACTATGTTTTTATCTGGAGATATCAATTGAAAAAGCCATTCTTTGATGATGGTTTTTCCGTTGCTGCCTGTGATGCCCAACACCGGGATAGAAAATTGCTTGCGGTGGTAGGCTGCCAGGTTTTGCAAGGCCTGAAGCGTATTATTTACCTGAATAAAATTGGCCTTTTTAAAATCTTCGTAATTTTCTGGCAGGGCCGATACCACAAAATTGAGTATGCCTTTGTGGTAAAGCTCGGGGATATATTTATGCCCGTCGTTGCGGGGCGTTACCAGGGCAAAAAACAGCGAAGTATCCGGCATGGCAATTTTTCGGCTGTCGATAAGCAAATGCTTAATCACATCCTTGTTGCCCTCCACAGAATAAAGCGTTCCGCCTATAATTCCGGCAATATCAGAAACTGTATAAGGGGTCATAAATTCCAGAGCTTAGTTTTCGTCAGAGGAATCGTCCTCAGCAATTTTGTAAGTACCAATTTTTAATGCATTGGCATTAAGAGTATCAAACTGATTGCGGTGATTAAAAATCTCACAGGCTAGAAACATTGCATTGCGTAAAGAATCGGGCGAGGCAAGGTTTTTGCCTGCAATGTCGTATCCTGTTCCATGCGCTGGCGAGGTTCTTACTATGGGTAAACCTGCGGTAAAATTCACGCCTTCGTCGAAAGCAATAATTTTAAACGCAATCATTCCCTGATCGTGATACATGGCCATAACTCCATCAAACTGTTGATATTTCAGAGCACCAAAAAATCCATCGGAAGGATAAGGACCAAAACAAAGGATGTTTTCTTCCTGTGCCTTTTTGATGGCGGGAATAATAATGGTTTGTTCTTCATTACCAATCACTCCGTTGTCGCCCGAATGCGGATTTAAACCCAACAAAGCAATTTTAGGTTTAACGATGCCAAAATCGCGAATCAGAGAGTTGTTCATAACAATCAGTTTGCGGACAATCTGGTCAACAGTCAAGGTTTTGGAAACTTCGCTTAAAGAAATATGTCCGGTGGCAAAACCAATGCGGAGGTTTCTGGCCACCATCATCATCAGATAATTTTTAGTACTGAATTTGTCGGCAAGATACTCAGTATGTCCCTTAAACGCGAATTTATCCGACTGAATGTTGTTTTTGTTGATAGGAGCAGTAACTATTACATCAATGCTGCCGTTTTTCAAATCTTCAACAGCCATATCAAGTGCAGTAAGCGACAACTGACCTGCCAATTGAGTAGATTCGCCCACGTCGATTTTCACATCCTGTTCTGTACAGTTTATGATATGCAGACGTTTAGGAATAGCTGCGTCGGCCTTTTTGATTACATTTAAATTGAATTCATTTAAGTTGATAGCTTTACGAAAAAATGAAACGATTTTTGAAGAACCATAAACCACGGGAGTAAAAAACTCCAGCAACTTAGGCTCTACAAGAGTCTTAATGATAATTTCATAGTTGATTCCGTTAAAATCACCATGAGTTATCCCTACTATGGGTTTGCGATCTTTTTCGTTTTCCTTACTATTGGCCATGATTGTAATTTTTCTGCAAATATACTCATAAAACTACGAGTTTGAGATACCACCTGAAAAGTGTCAAACGATATGTGAATAAAATTTAGACCTCAAAGCATGAATTTCTCGGGCTAAAATAAAGTTTTACAGTATGTAGTGTTCGATTTCTTTATTTGATTGATGACTTATAAAGAGAACAAATTCAAGCTTATTATTATGGAATAAGGGTATTAACTTCTGTTTATTTTGAGAAGTAATAAAAGATCAGATAAAGGATTCAATAAACAGATTTGCCGGAATCTTGTCGATAATTTTATTTTTTACAGCATAATCAAACAAGAAGTTTATGGCATCTTTTCCTTTTGTTCCCAGACTTTCTGTATAATGATTTACATAAAGCTGAATGTGTTTTCTAACCACATCTTCTTCCATTTCGGTGGCATGTTCCTGAATAAATTCGGTGGATGAGGTTGGATTATTGATGGCAAATTGAACACTGCTGCGCATGATTTGATTGAGGCGGGCTTTTAACTCTTCGGGCATATCTCTTTTAACGATAATACCACCTAAAGGAATGGGGAATCCTGTGCCCTGTTCCCATATTTCGCCCAAATCGGCCAGTTTAATCAGGCCTTTATCTTCGTAAGTGAATCTGCTTTCATGAATAATTACACCTGCATCCACTCTGCCCTTAATCACTTTTTGTTCAATATGGTTGAAACGATATTCGAAGGTTTTTTCTACTAAGGGAAAAGCATATTTCAATAACAAAACTGCCGTAGTATATTTTCCGGGGATGGCAATTTCGAGGTCGTTGATTTCTTCTGGAGCATAGGTTTTTTTGCTGATAAGCAGCGGACCACAATTGCTGCCCAAAGCACTTCCGGCATCCAGAAGCTGGTATTTATCAGCCAAGTGGAGGAAAGCGTGGAAACTTACCTTGCACATATCCAAATCGTCGTCCAGTGCGCGGAGATTGAGCTGTTCTATATCTTCAGCTTCACAAATAAAGTCTATGCCTTCCGTATCTATTTTATTATTTATTAAAGCATCAAAAATAAAAGTATCGTTGGGGCAGGGAGAAAAGCCGAGTTTAATAATGAAAGACATTTTAGTGTTGGGAGTTTAGATTTATGATTTTTGGCCAAGAGCTGACTACAAAATTAAGTGTTTTTTGTTGAGCTAATTTTAAAAAGAAGAAATAATTTCATCCAGGGCCTTATTTAAAAATCCTATGGCATGCGGAATGTTCCAGTTGTTCAGGTTGCGGGGTTCAATATAGTTGGATATAGAGCGTAGTTGAAAACAAGGAATCCCTTTTTTCAGACAGCCAAACAAAAATGCAGCTCCTTCCATACTTTCGACATCAGGCGAAAACATTTCAGTTATTTTATGGATGCGCTCTAGATCGGAAGAGCACACGTCTGAACTCCAG
>CAYYQJ010000487.1:0-3122 GCA_964473775.1 uncultured Bacteroidales bacterium
GGCGTTCTAGTTGTGATTCGCTTTCATTTTGTATCTTTGACAATTCATAACCAGCCGGTGCTGTCCAAATACGCATAACAGCCTTGTTGTGATTCGCTTTCATTTTGTATCTTTGACAATTCATAACCAGCTAAGGATATTTGTTTATGGCTTAAGAGTGTGTTGTGATTCGCTTTCATTTTGTATCTTTGACAATTCATAACCAGCTCCCACCTCCAGTCAAGTTCAAAGATTGTCGTTGTGATTCGCTTTCATTTTGTATCTTTGACAATTCATAACCAGCTCAGCCCGCCGCATAAATGCGGCGTTCTAGTTGTGATTCGCTTTCATTTTGTATCTTTGACAATTCATAACCAGCAATTTATTATCTGATTCCCAATTTTTATGAGTTGTGATTCGCTTTCATTTTGTATCTTTGACAATTCATAACCAGCTGGTGGTCGTTGTAGTTGCAGAATTTACTGGTTGTGATTCGCTTTCATTTTGTATCTTTGACAATTCATAACCAGCCAAAAGGCTTTTTTTCTGCCTTGCCCTGCTGTTGTGATTCGCTTTCATTTTGTATCTTTGACAATTCATAACCAGCAAACGATTTAAAACTAGAAGAAATACTAGGTTGTGATTCGCTTTCATTTTGTATCTTTGACAATTCATAACCAGCCTGCAACAGAACCAACGCTTCGCAAAATTGTTGTGATTCGCTTTCATTTTGTATCTTTGACAATTCATAACCAGCAAAAAATCAATTTTAAAATTCCGATTCCAGTTGTGATTCGCTTTCATTTTGTATCTTTGACAATTCATAACCAGCACTTATATCCACACTATACTCCCCTGGTCGTTGTGATTCGCTTTCATTTTGTATCTTTGACAATTCATAACCAGCATACCTCGGCCTAACACACAGATGCTGTTTATATTTGAGCTGTTTTGACAATCAAAAAAATCAGAAATTTCGGGAGATTATTTTATTAATCTCCCGAAATTTCTGATTTCACCTCAGTGGGCGTGCGACTCAAAGTCACACTCCCACTTACACTAAAACAATTCCAATTGCTGACTCGGCGGCTTCGCCGAAGCAGGTTTTTTCCCATAAAATACTTCCATATCGCCAAACTGTTTATCGGTTATCTGCAATATGCCAACATGCCCCAATTCAGGCAACAAACTTTTCACCCTTTTCATATGCACCTCTGCATTTTCCCTGCTCGCACAATGCCTCACATAAATAGAAAACTGAAACATAGCAAACCCATCGCCCATTATTTCTTTTCTGAAACGGGCCGCTATCCGTTTTTCCTTCTTGGTCACAACAGGCAAATCAAAAAACACCAGTATCCACAATATTCTATATTGATTTAAATGGTAAAGCATACTACTCTCTACATCTCAGGATAAATTATCTTTTTCTCACTTCCTTCAAAACATTTCACCAGCGACGCTGTCGTCCTCCCCAATCCAACCATCAGCGGGCTGTTTTGTCCGTCAATTCTGATATCCATAGCCGGAATAATCAGCAATCTTTGCTTAATACTTTTGTTTAACTCCGAAATATCCTCTCCATCTCCCACAATTTCGCAAACCACCTTATCCACAAAAGGCCTGTAAGGCTCCATAATATCATCAGCCAAACAATAAGCATTATACTTATTCGCATGATGTATTCCCAAAGTGGGCAACAATCCCGAACCCACCAACCCTCTCGCAACCACGGCCCTCAATATCGCATAACCATAGTTCAACAAATTATTGGGTGGCAATCCCTCTCTCGACCGTTTGAAATCCATACTTTCATCAAACAAATGCTCCCAATAATAAGCCGCCGCCTGTGCTTCATAATTATCAGGGTCGCCCGACCTCACATCCTTACTCCGCTCCACCAGCATAGCATTATTTTTTCCCTGCATTTTCAGCAATGCAGCCTGATTCCTTATTTTCATCGTGATAGTTTGCTGCCACAATTGTTTTTTCAATGGCACACTCGCATCCAATTGAACCCTGAATCTTTCGTTCTGCAGCGTATTCGATTCCAACGGCAAAAACAAACCCGTTGGCAAATGGTTTTCCCCGCATCCTATCACCGAAACATTGTTTTCCATCAAAGCCCCCAGCAGAGCCTGTGTAATAGTAATTTGTTTATCATCCAATACCACCACCCCAATATCCTCAATCGGAATACTCGCCCTATTTTGCAATTTAAACGTTTCCGGCAGCGTATTATTTTTTTCAACCTCCGGTTGTTTCACAATCAATTGTTTGTTTTCCAGATGCAGATAAGAGGGATTGCCAAAATAAAGAGTTCGTTTTATCATTCAAATTTTAGTTGGTTACGATTTAATGATTGTTCATTGCTATCCGGTAATATTTCCTAAACAATCGGTCTTAATTTTTATAGGATTGATAACAATCAAAGCCGTTAAGCTTCTAATTCTAAAAAACCGTTTTGAATTTTGAGCATTTAAGTCATCGGTAAGTTGAGTCTCCAGATGATGACGTAATGTATAATCATTAGTCCCTAATTTTTGCACTCTGAATAATTTATCACTGATTTTATAAAAGTCTTTTTGTCCCATTGCAGCTTCATATTCTTCATTGCTCATCCCCAAAACAAACATCTCATTCTGTTGCATGCTCATCAAGAGTGTCCACTGCACATCAGGTAGTCTTTCCAGAAAACTTTCAGGATAACTTCCTTCTTCTTGCATCTGAATTTTATCCCATATCTCATTGGCATTTTGTATAACAACAGGTATCCCATATTTCTTTCGCTCCACTGCATGCCAGAAAGTACAAACATGCTCATGCTTATTGCCTTCATTATCCAAATAAATTGCTATATGGTGATTGTTCCCGGGCTTCACAAATCCAATATCATTGCCTTTCTCATCTTTTTTAACAGGTACAACAGCCGACAATCCGGTAAAGCAGCGAACCGAATGTATAGGTCTTTCCAATCCTTCATCTTCATACCATTTTATCAGAGTTTTATCTTCTCTCTGTACATCCTTAAAAGCTTCTTTTGGCTTTCCACTAAATTTATCCAATCGGTTTTGAAGCAATTCTTTAATAGATCGGAAGAGCGTCGTGTAGGGAAAGAGTGTTCAGAGCCGTCTAGATCTAGG
>CAYYQJ010000488.1:0-3121 GCA_964473775.1 uncultured Bacteroidales bacterium
TGCCAGGCGCATGTCCATCTCTTTTGTTAGGCCGGCGCCACCCCGTGACGTCTCGACGGCTCTGAGCACTCTTTCCCTACACGACGCTCTTCCGATCTATAGCCGCAGGTGATTGAATTGCCATAGAATTCTATCTTTCTCTTTTTGGGCAGCAGGGCAGGCAGGGCTGAAGCATCGGAAGGGAGTTCAAAACCATAGAAAAGAGTTTTGCCTTTGTCCCATTCGGTACGTTTGAAAAGGGTTAAATAATGAAAACCAGAAGGAAGGTTGGAAGCCAGCAGATACTTGCGTTTGGAGGTATCCGTATGAATTTTATTGATTACCTTATCGTCGAGGATGACATTATAATAGGTTGAGGTGTCTTTATCCTGAAGGATGGCAGAAATGCCTGAGCCCTGAAAGAATAGGGATACAGAAGTCCCCGACCAGGAAAGCACGGCAGCATCTTTTTGATAGAGAATCCTTCCTTCATAACTGATGTCCGGATTGTTGAAAGGGATAAATGTGTTTTGAGAGAAGACAATGGAACAAAGTGTGAGAAAGAATATCAGAGTGATGTAATGTTTCAGAGAATGCATAAGAAAAGAACTTTTTAGTTAGTCGAGCCTTGCCTCCAGGTGTTTTTTAGAGATATATTTCACAGGATACCAGGCAGCGGCAAAACCAATCAGGCTTATCGTAAGCAGAACATAAACAAAGTCCATAAAAATAATCTTTACAGGATAAGCTTCTACTACAAATGTGGAACCGGAATTGATTTTCACCCATCCAAAACGCATTTGTAGCCAGGCAATCATTCCGCCAATAAACAAACCTGCCAAAGCACCCAACATGGTAATCATCATGCCTTCGATAAAAAATATTTTACGGATTAAAGCATTGTTGGCTCCCAGGCTTTTCAGTACGGTCATGTCTTTTTTCTTATCCAGAATCAACATACTCAGCGAGCCTATTACATTGAACACGGCTATCAGTAATATAAAACCCAGAATAATAAACACGGCCAGCTTTTCTGATTTCATGATTTTATACATCACTTCTTCCTGCTCGTAATGGTTTTTCACAGAAAAGGATGGTCCGAGAAGGGTCTTCAGTTGTTTTTGCACATTGTTGCTGTTGGCTCCGTCGGCGAGTTTGATTTCCAATGCTGATAGTTCGGTTTTATATTCTAGCAACTGTCGGGCAAAGCGAAGAGGAACAATGATGTATTTTTGGTCGTATTCCTGTTGTATGGAAAATATCCCTGAAGGCTGAATGTACAGATTGTTAAACGCCTGCATGGGGTCCATACGATAGCCGGCAAAACGACGGGGAACATAAACCGACAAGGGATTTTCGAAATCATTTAAGCCAAGCCCCAGAAAATAAGATATTCCCTGCCCTATCAAAGCAAAGTTGTTGGGGCCGCTTTCCAGTTTGGAACTGCCTTCAATCATCATAGAATCTATTCGGCTGGTTTGATAAAACTCTTGACTCACACCTTTCACAGTAGCTATGTACTGCTTTTCGCGATAAGTGATGAGGGCGTTTTCTTCTATCACTTTGGTGACATGAGCTACGCCGGGAATCACATATATTTTGTCGAAAGGAATCTGCTGTTCGGTAAAGTTTTTGCCCACGTTCACTTCTACCTTTAGATCAGGATTGAAAGAATTGAACATGCTGACCACCAGATTTTCGAACCCATTAAACACGGATAATACCACAATAAGCGCAGCCGTTCCTATGGTGATGCCAACAACAGAAATTATAGAAATAATATTGATGATGTTGTGCGTTTTCTTCGCAAAAAGGTAGCGCTTAGCTATGTAAACCGAAATGTTCAAAAGCTTATTGCTTGAGCAAATTGTCTATCTTTTCGATGTAATCCAGAGAATCGTCATTAAAAAATTCCATTGCTGGAATGGTGCGCAATTGATTTTTCAGACGATAGCCCAACTCGCGACGGATTTCCTGATGACTCTTTTTTATTGTTTCTAAAAGCTCCAATTTATCCTCTATCCCAAACAAACTTAAATATACTCTCGCAAACGAAAGGTCTTTGGTAACTTTCACTGCCGTAACTGTTATCATTGCATTGCCTGCAATTTTCTTTGCCTGAATCTGAAAGATTTCGGCCAGCTCTTTCTGAACCAGACGCGAAACTTTATTTAACCTGATACTATCCATATTGCAAAGATAGTATATTTTTAGTTTGGAGGGTTCTAAAGTGAGCTAAAATACCTAAAGTTGGGAGTTAGTAGAACCATACTTCAGTCAAATAAGATTGAATCCTGGTCAAGTAGGATTGAATCCTGTTTAAGTGGGATTGAATCTTAGTCAAGTGAGATTGAATCCTGTTTAAGAAGGATTGAATCCTGGTCAAGTGGGAATGAATCCTGTTCAAGTAGAATTGAATCTTAGTCAAGTGGGATTGAATCCTGGTTAAGTAGGATTTAATCCTGGTCACGTAGGATTGAACTTCTTTTGCCAAAAATTGCATCCCCCGTTTCCTAACAATCTAAAAACTTGTTTGTTCGATAAACAGGTTCGTGGCGAAATTTATTTGCATGATTATTTAGGGTGAAATCAATACTGAGAACGCACTAATTCCCAAACTCCAAACTTTAGTTCACTTTAGGTATTTTAGCTCACTTTAGTTCACTTTATTCTTATCTTTGCACCGTGAAAAAGCTCAGAAAAATACTTCGTTTTGTTAAGCCATACTGGCGGAATGTTATTTTAACCGTTATTTTTAATATACTTTCGGTAATATTTTCCGTAGTATCCTTTATGTTTTTCATCCCCGTGTTGAACATACTTTTCTCTCAAACCGAAAAAGTACTGGTGCCCCCTCCACTCGCCATGAATGTGGAATCCATCAAACTCAATTTCTATTCTCTGGTGAGCCACGTCATCGAAACATCGGGAAGCATTGTGGCGCTTAGCTATATCTGCATAGCCGTGGTCGTTTTGTTTTTCCTGAAAAACCTCTTCCGCTATTTGGGGATGTTCTTTCTGGCCCCCATCCGCAACGGTGTAGTAAAAGACATACGAAACGAACTCTACCTGCAGATCATGATACTGCCTCTGGCCTACTATTCGGAGCAACGCAAAGGCGACATCATTTCGCGCATGACCC
>CAYYQJ010000489.1:0-3118 GCA_964473775.1 uncultured Bacteroidales bacterium
AAAAGCATTGGCCGAAATGGGCATGCCATTGGTTCCACCCGAGCCATTCAATACACCTCCCCATCCTGAAAGATAGATTTTTGCACATAAATCCACCAAAAATGCGGAAGGGGCTATGTCGGGGCCACCATTGCCTGTTCCAAAGGTGGTTGACCAAAAACGGGTGGCCAGATTGGGATAAAACTTGGTGATAAATTGTCCTGCTCCGGGATGATTCCAAATGGCATTTTGTATGAAAGTACTCCCCGGATCGGCGGTTTGGCCAAACACAAAAATAAAGCCTTGTTTGCTGCGGTCCATGAGGTAGGTTTGGTCGTAAGTGGCCGAACCATAATAGGTAGAAGCAAGAATTGAGGAGCCATTGGGTGTTATTTTGGTGATAAAACCATCGGCGGAACCCCCATTATAAGTGGTTTGATAAGCTCCCGGAGTGGTGGGAAAGTCGGTGGAGGTGGTTCCGCCGCAAACAAAAATGTTCAGGCTGTCGTCAACCACAATGCTATAAACCGCATCGAGCAAAGTGCCGCCGATATAGGACGACCAGATAAGACTGTGCAAATTGTTGTCCAACACGGTGATGCATCCATCCAGTTGCCCCCCTGAAAAAGTGGGTTGAAATACGCCCGGGGTTACGGGGAAATTAGGGGAGGCGGTGGTGGAAACCACATATACGTTGTTGTTTTTATCAATGTTTATTTCGCCACGGGCTCCGTCGGCATAGTTATGAGCGAGTGGTGCAAAAAAGTTGATGCCATCGTTTTCGGTTCCTCCGAGATAAGTAGAAGCCAATAAGGAGGTTCCGTTGGGGTTTAACTTGGCTACATACATGTCCACTCCATAGTTGAAAGTGATTACCTGATCGTAAATTATGGCTGTTCCGCCATTAAAAGTGGCATCATAAGGACTGCCTGCCATAGGAAAATTGGAAGAACCTGTGGTGCCGAAAAGAAGTAAATTTCCGTTGATGTCGATGATTAAACTGTGAGGCAAATCGTTTGCCGAGCCGCCCAAATAGGTGGCAAACAAGCGGTTTTGTCCGGTAGTATTGTATTTAATCAGGGCTACATCGCAGCCTCCATCGTAAGTGCCTTCGCCACCGCCAAAAGTGGATTGAAAAGCCCCCGGCGAAACGGGATAGCCATTGGCAGGCACATTAAAACAAATGCCGCCCGAATAGGTATTGCCCTGATCGTCGTAAGTGGCAGTGAAGCCCCAATTGTCGGAAAGAGAGCCTGAAAAGGTAGAAAAAATCAGTATGGGGTCGATGGTTAATTCGTAATTGGCATCATAACCCTGTGGAAAAGCAAAGCTCAGTCGGTTTTTGTTTAACACAAACTGGCAGGGCACTTCGGTTCTGATGCCGTTGATGATTTGAAAAGCGATGGGGGCCAGTTCTGTAACCTGATTTACGGAGGTTTTTATGATGATGTTTCTTTGTTGAATAGAAATATTATCCACACCTTCGTATTCGATAAGGATGTTTTTCGGATCGGCGCCTTTGTGAAGTATAAACTGATATTTGAGCAGATGTTTGTTTTCTAACAGCTCCATATCAATATTATTATAAAGATTGGTATAACGGATGTTGCCAAAATTGTGCACACCTGAGGCCCATTTGGATTTGTCGTTTCCCAAAAAATAATTGCTGTAATCGGGGCCTTGTTCGACGGCTTTAATGATTACATCTTTATTGGAGTTGATAAAATTGGTGCGGTAAGCATGGCAATCTATTTTAAATTCCGAAGGATTCACCACCACCTGCTTGTTCACAGGCGTCATTTTATAAGCCAGCAGTTTTAGATATTGCTCTTGATTACGGAACACAAATTCGAGTCCGTTTTTTAAGCATTGCAGATAACCTTCGTTTAAATCTGCCTGATATTGTATGCGGTTATCCCATTGACCTTTGTTTTCAATAAAACGCAGATGGGCCGACGAAACCGAGTCTTTTTCGTGAGCTATTACACCAAGACTAAAAAGGAGACTAAAAAGGAAAAAGAAGCACTTTTGCATTTGTTTGTGAATTAACAAACAAATATAGAGATTTTTTTCGAGGCTGAATCAGATATTTGCTAAAACCACTAAAAAAAGATGAAAAAAAGGAGATTTAAGCATGAAATGGGAAGGGATGGGAATTTATCTTTAGCTTGAGTTGTGTCCGAAAATTAGTTCTTTGTTCTGCTTTTAAAACCCTATTTTGGGCAATTAGCACCCAATTGAGCCTGGAATCAACCCAATTGAGTCTAGACTCAAACCATTTGAGCGTAGACTCAAAACCATTTGAACCTAGACTCAAACCATTTGAGTCTGGACTCAAAACCATTGAACCTAGACTCAAACCATTTGAGTCTGGACTCAAAACCATTTGAACCTAGACGCAAAGCTTTTGAACCTGGACTCAAAACATTTGAGTCTGGACTCAATTGCGTTAAGCTTTAATAGAAATTTAAGAAGTTTAGTTTTAAAAGTCTTGAAAATGATTAAATTATCATTCCGGCGCCCAGGGTTTCATTGGTTCCTTCGTCAATAAGTATGATGCTTCCGGTGATGCGGTTCATTTTATACTTATCAAAAAAGAAAGGTTGGGTGGTGCGGATGGAAACGCGGGCGATATCGTTTAGGCCTATGCTTTTATCGGCTTCATTGCGATGCAGCGAATTGATATCAACTTTATAACGAACCTCTTTAATCACGCAACGGGCATCTTTGGTGGTGTGTTTGATGTGATATTTGCCTCCGGGAACCAGTTTCTTTTCGTTCAGCCAGCAAAGCATCACGTCAAAATCCTGACCGATGCTGGGCAGATTGTTTTCACGAACTATCATATCCCCGCGGCTGATGTCGATATCATCTTCCAGCAAAATGGTTACCGACATGGGGGCAAAAGCTTCCTGTACAGGTCCATCGTATGAATCAATGGTTTTGATTCTGCTTGTAAATCCTGAGGGCAGCACCATCACCTTGTCGCCTTTTTTGAAAATACCACTGGCCACACGTCCTGCATAACCGCGATAATCATGATATTCTTCTTTATAGGGACGAATCACATATTGAACAGGGAAACGGCAATCCACCAGATTTTCGTCGCTGCCTATATGAATGGTTTCGAGCAAATGCA
>CAYYQJ010000490.1:0-3105 GCA_964473775.1 uncultured Bacteroidales bacterium
TGATGACAAAGTGTTCTAATAGTTTCTCTGGTAAAAAATAATTCAAAAAGGAAGTGGCCATCTATAATTTTTACCGGCAAAATTAGCTCTTCTCCCCAAATATTTCTAGTGAGCCGAAAAATCATCATCAAAGTCATATTGTCAAACTATAAATGCCGTTTGATGGAACATCTCATCTCTGTTCACTATGATTTTAAACTGATATAATGTTTATTGGCAAGATGTTCTGTGAGTTCGCTGCCTTCTTCCTTCTATTCCTTAACAATCTTCTTTGTCAGAAAAATCTGCTTATCATCCTTCACCGTAAGTAAATAAACTCCCTGACTAAGAAGTTGGGTACTGAAAGATAACAGGTTTTTGCCTTGTTTTGCATTGGTTTGCATCAACATTTTCACCAAACGGCCATTCACATCAAACAAACAAACATCAATGTGTGTATCAAAAGGTAAACTCAGTTCAACAAACATCAAATCACTAACCGGATTAGGATATGTTGCGATACCGGCATTTGCATTCATAGCTGAATGTTGTTCAATTCCGGCATCGGGAGCGGGTTTCTGCAACTGAGCAATCCATGTGCCATGCACTCGGGTGAAGGAATTCAACTTTTTTCCAAAGCTGCCTGCCACCCAAACCTTACCGGGTTGGTTATACACCCGCTGACTTCCGGAATAATCGCCCCAACGTTCGGCAGAAGGACCGCTAAACAAATTGACATAAGAAGTGGATGATTTTAAGTTTCCCAAGGAAGAATAAATGCCTGTGATGCCGTTATAATTAAAAGCTGCAAAGCCAGGGTTGGTAAATTTCCCTGTATAATTTACTGAGATAATTGACGAATTATCAGTGCTTCCAACACCTGTATAAGCAATATTGGGATAACCCAATTCGAGTGTATCAGACATCAAAGTAAGATGTGCCGAAGGTGTGGTGGATACATTGTTGATGATGCCATGATAAACAGTGGCTTTGCCCGTAAGTGTATCCATGCTGTTGCCTACAAACTGAATTTTATCGTTTTCGATAAATCCGCCCAACACACGTGCATCGTTGGTTGCAAAAGTTTGATTGCCCGGCTGCAATGCATCGGGAGGCATACCATAGCATTTATCGGAAACAACGGGAGTGATGGTGAGAACCGAATTGATATCGCTGATAACATTAGTTATATGAAGCATAAAAACCGTATCACTTTGAACGGCAAAATTTCTGTCGGACAGCAGATACATATCAGACCCCGTGAGCGCACTTCCCCCCTGAATGGGATGAATGTTGCGAATGGGTTTATCACCAGTTTTAATCTGGCTCCAGAGTTTGGTAAGCAAGGTATCTCCATTGTATCCCTTGTTCTTATCAATCTGCCAAATGATGCTTTGTTTGAAAGCAGTTTGCCACGAGCCAGTATCTTCAATCAAATTAACCGTAATAAACAGCTCGTTTTGCGATAATGCAATGGCCGGAAAATCGGTCCAACTTGTATCCGAAAGCGGATTTCCCGGAATGCTGTATAAATTCCATAAACCCAATGGATCGTTGGTTTGCGAAAAAGCAAGCACTATATTGCTTGTGCTATCCTGTGTCCCCGAAAGATAAGTCATCACAAACTTATCAGCCGAAGGATCGTAAAGTAATTTGGGGTCATACTGATTTGAATTCAAAGTAAGCGTATCCGAAAAAACACTTAAAGGAATTGTTTTTAACAGAGTATCGTTTTGTGTATCGTAAATATAAATGCTACTGTTGATATCAGAAATCAGCATCCCATTGTTGTTCACAGCAAGTGTGTTGTCGTTAGGAGTGCTGTTTACAAACAAATTTCCTTCAAAACCTTTAATGATTACACAGGTATCAGGCGAAGTTTTTAGAGTTGTCTTATTGGTATTTTGAGAAATATTCTTTCGTGGAAACCTCTGTTCAGCTTCTTTCTTAATTTTCTGTATCGATTCTTCATAAGCTTTATTGCCTTCAAATGAGTTTTCCAAATTCAGCAATTTCACATTCCAGTTGGGTTTAACGGTTGCAACATTTACTGTATTGTATTTGCTAAAAGCAAACTCAGTTTTTTGATAAGTGGTTTTAACCTGAGCAAAGCTGCAAAGTGATAAAAAGAATAGAATGATGAAAAGGGGTAGATTATATGCTTTCATAATGATGATTTATAATGGCAAACTTACATGAAATTTTTTTATTGAAACGTTTTTTTAATAAAGTTTTTAAAATAGAGATTAGATACTTTTTGGAATGCACTTTAAGTATTACAAAGGTCGATTTACTTTTTTCCACAATAGATAATTCATATAACGCCAGATAAAATCTTGAGTGCTTTTGTGATTGGAGGAAGAAAAGATGGTATCCCACTTAGCCAGGAGGTTTTTAGTATCAACCAGTTTATCCGAATCAAAGGAAGCTGAATCAAGAATCATCTTTTTCATTTTCTGATTTTCATGCTGCAACCAATAGCTTTGAGGAGTAGCAAAACCCAGTTTGTCGGTCCGCATATAAATGTCGCGGGGCAACACATCTTTCATGGCATTACGCAAGAGGCTTTTGCTCCATCCGTCATGAATTTTATAAGAAGATGGAACAGAAAAAACATACTCTATCAAATCCTTATCATCGGCAAAGGGAGTCCGCGACTCAATGGAATATTGCATACTGCAACGGTCTTCCCAGCGCAGGAGGTTTTTTAGATAATGGCGGGTAAAGAAATCGTGCAACAAGGTATTCATGCTTACACTGCTATAGTCAGGTGCAATATTTATTTCAGAAGAATGCTGCTGAAAAAATTCTTCAGAAATATAAGATGTTTCGGGATGAGTACTTTTAAACAATCCTGTTTTCATAACATTTGGCATCATATTGTTCATCACCACCTTTGTCAGTGAACGAAACAAAATAGAAGTGTTCAAAGGGGAGTTATGAAGATTAAACCATTCGGAACCCATGCGTGCCAGGCGAAACTTCCTGAGCAATTCGAAATAAAAGGCTATATATAAAGGCACATAACCTGCAAAAAGCTCATCCCCACCCTGTCCATCTAAAAGCACGGTGACGCCATTCTGTTTTGCCAGCTTCATAACCGCATTATATGCGTATGTGCTGGTC
>CAYYQJ010000491.1:0-3102 GCA_964473775.1 uncultured Bacteroidales bacterium
TTATACGCAAAAAAGGTGCACAATATTTCCAATATTTGCTGGCTTTGTTTACCATTTTGACTTTTCATGTGGCATAATATTATTGAGCAAATCTACAAAATTCTTTTCACATATCATCAGAACCCAATTTTATTTTTTGCAAACTTTTTTCACCACGCTATACGGGAATTGTATTCCCATGCTCTAAAATATACCGCCGAAATCAGCCATGTGGTTTCATGCTCATTTTTGTTTATCAATTTAGATTTGCCTTTTAGAATAGTAATCCGTTTATAGCCAATAGGTTTTAATTTACTGCCTTTAGGTTTGCGTTTAGCGATAGCAGGTTTGCGCTTAGCACCTATAGGTTTGCGTTTAGCACTTGCAGGTTTGCGCTTAGCACTTGCAGGTTTGCGCTTAGCACTTGCAGGTTTGCGTTTAGCACTTGCAGGTTTGCGCTTAGCACTTGCAGGTTTGCGCTTTGCACCTACAGGTTTGCGTTTAGCACCTATAGGTTTGCCTACAGCATTTGACAGTATGCCTACAGCATTGGGCCAAAAAGTACACCAATCGCATTCCGCCAAAATCAAATCACCCTATAAATCTCTTCCCTATCCAACCTCCAACACTCGCCAAATATCCAATCTACTGAGCGGGTGACTCAAAGTCACCCGCTCAGTTTTTTTCAATCCGGAGTTTTAACTGAGTTTTAGAAACTTTATTACTTTAGTAAAAAATCTGATTCTATAAGGATTTAACTTTATTACTTTCTTAGCGATCAATAAAGTAATAAAGTTTGATTTTGTGAGGTGATAGAATGTTACTAAAGTAATAAAGTTTTGTTTAGTGAATAATGATAGTGAAATCGTAAATCTAAAATATTCGCGCAAAGGCGCAAAGAACGCAAAGAATGAAAAATACTTAGCGCCTTAGCGTCTTTGCGCGAAAACGCCAATAACCCGATTCCTCGAGCGGTAAATATCGCGCAAAGCCGCAAAGAACGCAAAGAATAAAAACACTTAGCGCCTTAGCGTCTTTGCGCGAAATAAGGATGGCTAACATCACTCAATTACCTCAATCAACCCAATCAACTCAATCAACTTGATAAACCTGATAAACCTGATAAACTCAACTATCCTCTATGCGCCAAATACTCTCTCAATTCTCCGTCGGTTTCTATTTCTTCATCCACAAACATATCCATAGATAAGCCGTTTTTCTCAATAGCTTTTACAAAATGTTTGGTAAACTTACTGCAACTGTTTAAAGTGCGTTTGCCATCTCTCACGTCAACATATTCCGAAATCACCTTATGATATTGTAAACGATGTTCGCCTTTATAATGTGCTACCGACATTTTTCCATCAAGTACTGTAAAGCTAACAGGGTATTCTTTAGGATGGAAAATCACAAAGAACCAATGCCATACAATAATGGCCAGGGTTGCCAGAATGGCTTCGTAGAAATGCACAATTTCGCTTACCTTAATAAACCAAACCGGAGCCCAATTGCCCACCATAGTTGGAAACCACAATACAAAACCTGTAGCACCCATCACCAGTGTTCCCCAAATCAATGCCCAATACTCTGCTTTTTCGGCATAATTATAATTATCGTAAGCAGGATGTTTTTTGCTGAGATGTGCATAGTATAAAACAGTGTCGATGGCTTGCGTAATGTCTCTGAACTTAGGAAATAAGCCGCGCAATACATCCCGTCCTCTCGAAGTAAATATCAAATAAACCGAATGATATAAAGATAAAACTATCATGATAACAGCCGAAATTCTATGCACCCATTGACGTATGGTTTCGGTTAATCCCAACGAACTCATCAGGTGTCCGTAAGCACTATCAGGATATTTCAATTGAAAACCTGTCATCGCCAAAACAATAAAAGATACTAAAAGGAAAGTATGTTGTATCAACTCGTTTCTGGTGAAGCGCGGAATGCGAATCTGATTCTTTGCTTTTTTGTATCTGAGGCGCAATTCGTGAATCAATATCATCAGGTTATGCAAAAACATACCGCCTATCACAATCACAATCAACCAGAAATAAATGGTACGTACCCACCATTCGATGTTGGCAGCCGAGCTCACCTGAGTGGTATGCGAATAGCTATTGGCAAAGGTTTCGGTGGCTTGTGGATGGCACTTTTTGCAGGTGCTTAAGATGTTTTCTTTGCTGATTGAAGATTCGGCATGGTCTTTAGGCAATATTTTATGCACATTATGACAATCCACACACATGGCTGCTTTTTTATCTCCATGTTTGGAAGCCAGACCATGATAACTGTCTTCATAGCTTTTCACATTCATTCCTTCAATGCCGTAGCGTTGCGAAATCAACAAATTCTGATGACATTGCAGGCAGGTATTGTCCTGAATCTTTTTAATTTCTTCGCGTTTATCTATGGTATTTATCGATTGAATGCTGTGCTCGCTATGGCAATCGTTGCAGGTAGGGGCAGAGCGTATGCCTTTGCGTACAGCAATCCAGTGTATGGATTTCTTATAGTCGTCGGTAATCTGCTTATGACATTTTTCGCAGGTATTAGGCAAATTGATGGCCGATATTCTTGAACCATCCTGAACGCGGTTTTTGATATCATGAATCCCATGACAGGTAACACAGGTGGGTGCATCTTTGCTTCCGGCAGCTACCAGTTTTCCGTGCACACTGGTTGAGTACATCTTGCCCGGTTGATTTATTGATGAAGCATATTTTTTGATAAAATTAGGATCATCATGACATTTGCTGCAGGTAGTAACCAGATTGGTTGGATATACCTTGCTGTTTTTATCCTTAACAGGAAAAACATTATGCGAACCATGACAACTCCAGCATTGCGCTGCTTCGTTGATTCCTTCTGTCAACGACAAGCCGTGTATGCTTTCTTTATGCTGTTGAGCAATGGCATTATGACATAAATAACAATCGGCCAACACCCCGTCTTTGGGTGCTTTCTGATGATTGGCCATATTATTTACCACATAGCTATGACAATTGGAACAGGATAAGTTTTTATGAACAGATTTTGCCAGTTCTTCTTTGTGGTTTTTGTCACTATGACATAGATCGGAAGAGCACACGTCTGAACTCCAGTCACCTGAAGCTATCT
>CAYYQJ010000492.1:0-3093 GCA_964473775.1 uncultured Bacteroidales bacterium
AAATATTCTGCATCTCCACCTGATAAAACTACCTGTAATTCAGGATAATTTTCTTTATATCGGTCTATAATGCCATCAATTTCAGCCAATGTTCCGTTAATAACCCCCGAAAGCAATGATTCTGAAGTGTTTTTTCCGATAAGGATATCAAAGGGTTTCAGCTCAATTAAAGGCAGTTTTTCAGTAAAAGTATGCAAAGCACGAAACCTCATTTGCAATCCGGGAGATATGGCGCCACCCAGATATTCTTTTTGTGCATTAACAAAATCGAATTTCACACAAGTGCCTGCATCAATCACCAAAACATCCTTGCCAGGAAACAAACTGCTACCGGCAACCGCTGCTGCCAATCGGTCTTTACCCAGAGTTTCGGGTGTTTGATACTTATTTACGAAAGGAAGCGGAGTGTTTTCATTAAAAGAAATGAAATTGCTTTTTGTTTTAATAAAAGTTTCCAGCTCCAAATCATGCCTAATAACGCTGGCCAAAATGGTGGACGATATATCAAAGCGTTCAAACAAAGAAGCAATAACAGACGGGTTTATCTGATTAGGCGCTTCGTAAAACACCATTTCATTGTCAGAAAAAACAGCGAGTTTCTGGAAAGTATTACCAAGGTCAATAACCAGTTTCATCCTAAAAAATTATTGAGTAAGGTTTAGATGTTCTAAAATCAGCAGAAGGTAAAAGTGTAGTATGTTTCAAATATTTCATCTCGTTCGGGCCATAGCTAAACGACAAAATCAGATTAATATTTTATTACTTATCAATTAACAAAATGAAATTATTTTTTTTGAGCTGTTTTCATTTCCTCAAGCATAGAGATTATTTTATCCAGTTTTTCTATTTCAAGCCGGCTGAGTTTAAGATCCAGGGCTTCTATTTCGCGTTTAGCTGCTTTGTTGGTTTCATAATCGGCTTTTGCCTGCACCCGGTCGCGGTCGCTTTGACGGTTTTGAGCCATCATAATAATAGGTGCGGCATAAGCAGCTTGAGTTGAAAAAAGCAGATTCAGCAGAATAAAGGGATAAACATCCCAATGCGACATAAAACCCACTACATTTAAACTCATCCAGGCGATTACCAAAATGGTTTGAATAATAATAAATCGCCACGAACCCATACCTTTTGCCACCGAATCGGCCAGGTGATTGCCAAAACTTAATGATTCGTGATGTTGCTGATGCCAGTTTTCTTTTGCTTCCATATTAATAATAAATTTTGTTACTGTAAAAGTAATACTTTTTTTAAATTGGGAAGACAAATGAGAAGTTTGAAGTGCCTATAGTTTATCAAGTTTGTAAAGGTGACAGAATAATGTAGTTGTAATTGTCCTTTTAACTTTAAGTACTTTAGGCACTCCATACTTTAGGACCTGCCTAATAAAGATTCACCACCTTATCCTTAGGATATTTCACCGAATACGACAGTTTCAGGTTTTGCGTTTCGGCAGGTTTCATATTGAATTTCCAGGATAATTTACCATAATCTTTATCGTAATTTGCTTTAGAAATTTCCAGAGCATCTATTTCAATATCTTTATCTGTAGAAATTGGTAACTGGTCTTCTATCAAAATATCAATGGCTTGTTTCTTCTTGTTTTTTATACTGATGCTATAAGCAAAGGTTTCTTTTTTGTTTAAACCAAATATCTTTACACTTGAAAAATCAACCAGCTTTTCGCGTTTCACCGAGATGTTTTTATCAATTCCTAAGGATAAATCCAGTGTATCAGTAGTTACATGGGTATCGATATACGATTTGCCTACGTAAGTGCCTTCGAAAAACAAATTCATCTCGCCCGAAATGATATTGTATTTTTCCCAGCCGCTCACTCTTGCTATGAGGAAAACATCATTGTTCAGTTTGGGAGCACAATAATATTCGTAAGCAGCCTGCAAAGTGTTTTTCTGAATTTCAACCATGTAGTTTTTGCCATCAGCAGGTACTGAGTATGGAATGCCTATTTCATATTCAATGTTGGTTTGGGTTTCGTTCACCTGAGTGTAATCGGCCATGGTTTGTGCTTTTTTATCATAAACTTCCGCCTTTTCTTCATCTTTTGAATTCATTTCACTTCGCGAGGCTGTAGCCGGCACGGCACCATAAACTACACTTCTGTTTACATAAGGCGAAGTTAAAGATAAATACCAGGGATTCAGAGTGGGTTTCACTCCATTTTGCATGGGATTGCCCGTTGAAAGAGTCAGCTTCACCTGATTCCAGTTGGCACCGGTGTTTTGATGTACATTGGCGCGAAAATTCAATTCCATTGGACTATTTACATTGATGGCACGCAAATCGTAAGTGGGTGTCCATCCCGCATTGCTCACATAATAACTGACAGAAAGTTTTCCGCTAACCTGAGTTTCGGCATTCACTGAAACCAATATCTCGGAAGTTGGTTCGGTAACCTGCGAATTCAATGTAGCCAGCTGATTGTTTAAAGCAGTTATCCTTTTTTGTAGCGACGTAATTTTATCCTGAATGGTCATCTGATTAGATTTGATATCCAACAGCCGGGTTCTGAAATAATCGGTAGCTTCTTTTAGTTCTGTAACTTTCACACCAGTTTGTTCTCCGCCAATAGACTTATTTGCGAGCAACATGGTTTCTTCCTGAACATAAACGCTCAGAATGGTTTGCTGATAACTGAGTTTTTTGTTTAGCATCTGAACCGAATCTTCTATGCGAACCGCTTCAGGCGATTTTTCCTGACTCTTCAAATAATTAATCTGATGAACCACCGACAAAATGCTAAAGTCACCCTCCCCTTTTACCTGAATACTTTGGGCATTGATATACTGTGTAAGATTATCAAACATCAAGGTACTTTGTCCGGCAGGAATAGAAATTTCGCCTCCCTGAGTTATTTGTGCGCCATTAAAAAAAACGGTTACTTCTTTGATTTTAGATTTGATGGTTTTGGTTTGTTCCTGAGCCTGTGCTGAAATCAGTAAGCCGCAGACAAACATGCATAGAATGATCTTTTTCATAAATTATTTAAATTAAGGTTTAGGTTTGTTAGATAAAGTTTCCGGGAAATTCCATAAAACTACTTAAAAAAATCGAATACCAACTTTACATCACCTA